>JAHHQT010000026.1 GCA_020026215.1 Muribaculaceae bacterium | reverse complement strand
CACCTGTTGAACGGCAGAAATTGTTGGTTTTAGCAAATTCGTTGGTTTCAGCGCCCCATTTTGAAGAAGAAACAACGCCCTCCCAAGCCATGGATTCCAACCATACTTTCTTGTCTTTGTCAATGCCCACAATACCTGTACGTGTTGGACCTCCGTTCCATTGGTCAGCGCGACTATTGGTTTCACTGATGATTTTGCCATTTGAAAGGTTACCATTATAAGTACCTCCCATATTGAAGTCAGAATAAATACCTTGAGTAGGAACTACCCAAAAATTGGCGTTTTGGCCTGCCAAAGGTTTCATTCCGCTGGATTTTTTTCTTTCATAAACAGAAGCTAAAGTCTCTGTTCCCCCCAATTTATCATTTGCTTGAAATGTCTCAATCCTATTATAAGGGTTATTCATATCCACAGTGGTATAATTGATGTTCAATGGATATTCAGGGATTCGGATTCGGTTATATACAACGCCCGGACCAATTTCTTTTTGTTCGATAACATCGTAATCATAAGTTTTGTCATTGATTACAAATGTATTGGCATTTGCTGTGAAGGCAGCAAACGATGCCGTCAACACAAAGAATACGTCAGTTAGTTTCATTTTGGTAATATATTAGATTCTATAGCGAAATTTCGCCTCTATTAATCAACAAAGATAACACAAATTTAAGCCATACTATGTTTTTAAGACTTAAAATTAATCCTTGTTTCTTTAATTTTAAGTTTTTTTCACATTTGAGTTTTTTTTGCTAAACTTTGAGTATTTCTACTATCGTTTGCTGCCTATCTTTACTACAAACAAACGGCTACGATACCCTTCAATACCATAGCCGTTCCTATATTTAAAAGAATCGTCTTAGTTCTGCAATTCAAGAATCAAAACATCCTTTGCTTTCAAACTCAAAGTATTTGAAAGATTGAAATCCTTTTCAGTAATAATGTCCCTACCGTTCACTCTGCCTTTCAAAGTTTCTGCATAAGGCTGCATCGGCAGTTCAACTGCCTTTTCCATTCCATTCATCACTACCATAACGGTCTTGCCGTCCAATGAGCGTTCATAGACATAGACACCTTCGCGAGGGACATAGTGTTTCATCGTTCCTTCTGAAATCACCTTATTGCCTTTGCGCCAATTTAATACTTTCTTGATATAGTTGAATGCTTCCTGCTTGATTTCGGGGACATTGACATTATTGAAATAATCAGCTTCATCTCCTTCCCAACCGCCTGGCATGTCAGGACGAATAAATCCGTAATCCACACGAGCCGAACCACTAAATGCAAATTCAAAGCCATAATAGATTTGAGGAATACCCGGAATAGTCAATAACAAGGCTGTAGCCTGCTTGAAGGCTTTCAAGTTTTTAGGCTCTTCAGGCAAGAAACGGTCAGTATCGTGATTTTCCAACAAACGCATCACGTTATTGACATCTTCATAGCAAAAATCGTAGGTGAAATGCTCAAAAATGGTCTGCATACCACCTGCCCAATAAGTTTCTTCGCTGAATGCCTTAGAAGCGATAGCCTGCAAATGGAAGTCCATCACTGTTTTCAAGCCTGTCTTTTCGTTCTTGTTCAAACGGCTTCCATCCTGCCAATAGGCAGTGGCAATAGGATTCGGAGTCATGACCTCACCCACGATATTCAAGTTAGGATACTCGTCAAATACCGCCTTACACCAACGAGCCATCATCGGACTGTGCGGATAAGGATAGGTATCTTGACGGATACCATTCAAATCAGCGAATTCAATCCACCAGATTGAATTTTGAATCATATATTTTTCAAGATGCTTGTTGCGTTGGTTCAAGTCAGGCATTTCTGGAACGAACCATCCGTCTGTCATCATGTCGCGGTCAATTTTCGCAGCATAGGGATCAAAATAGACGTTCTTGTCGTGGTTAGTTCCCACATACTTGCCTTCGTTGTTATTCACCCAATCAGCAGTTGGAAGGTCTTTCAACCAAGGATGATGCAGACCGCAGTGATTAAACACCATATCCATAATCACTTTGATACCGCGTTTGTGCAATGCAGACACCATATCGGCATAGTCCTGATTTGAGCCCAAACGTGCATCAATTTTGTAATAGTCAGTAGCAGCATATCCATGATAGGTATAGATATGCATATCATTTTCCAATACCGGAGTTGTCCAAAGCGCTGTTACCCCCAAGTCCGCCAAATAGTCGGCCTTGTCTGTGATTCCCTGCAAGTCACCTCCATGACGGGCAGAAACATCTTTTCGGTTCAACTTGTATGGGAATTTCATTGAAATAGTGTCATTGTCGGGATTACCATTGGCAAAACGATCAGGCATCAACAAATAAATCACATCAGATGAATCGAAGCCCACTTTTGCAGCGGCATTCTCGTTTCTTTCCTTCAACTCATATTCATGCACCAATTTCTTTTTGCCTTGAGTGAAGGTAATGTTGAATTTACCGGGTTGTGCATTTTCGACATCAAGATAGAGCAGGATGTAGTTCGGGCTTTCCAATCTTTCAACGGATTTCACCTCTACGCCAGGATATTCAATCGAAGGTTCATACAAAGAAATGTTTGTTCCGAAAACCATCAACTGTAATTCTGTATTTTTCATACCTGTCCACCAGAATGGAGGGTCAATACGTTCAATCTTTTCAGCTTCCTTACGGGCAGCCAAAGTCAAGAACGGAGAAAACAAGCGTTTTGCCCAATCTGCTTCCATGTGCGCTGCACCCGGGAATACTTTTGATACATAGAAAGGAGATTCCCAGCCCTTGTTTTTGAACAGTTCGTCCAAGGCTGTCTGAGTTTCTACATAGAAAGCATCGAGAGTAGCATCTCCTCTATCCATATAGACAATCTTGGAATTGGCTTTGGGAAGATTTGCCTCCAAATAGTCGCGGAAGGCTTTTGCCCAAGTATTGACTTCGTCGATAGCGATGTCTGCTGAATTGACCATCACAGAATGAGTGGAAAGACATGCAGCACCACCGAACACATTAGGATATTCACAAAGCGCATATAGTGAAATCAAACCACCCATGCTTGAACCCATCACGAATGTATGACTCGCATCCTTTTTAGTAGGAAAATGCTTGTCCACATAAGGTTTCAATTCATTCACGATGAATTTCAAATAGTCATCGGCAGCGAATTTTGATTTTTCTTCGTTTGAGACAGTATTGGTTGGAAGATAGTCCAATACTTTTTCAGGGAAATAGTCATGGTAACGCGTTTCTGCAATATTCGAAACAGCCACAACTATGGTATTCTGCATTTCACCTTCCTTTTGCAACTGGTCAGCCACTTCATCAATTTTCCATTCTTGATGGTTCCAAGAGTCAGTAGCATCAAAAAGCATTTGTCCGTCGTGCATATAGATGACGGCGTATTTCCTTTTAGGGCTATAGTCGGAAGGCAACCAGACCATAGCTTCTCTATTGGAAAGATATTCAGATTGCAAATCAGTAATCTCCACCAATTTTCCAACAGAAGGCTTCTGCACGGCAAACACATTCGATACCGTCAAAAGCAAAAGCAACAATAATAGTTTTTTTAATTTCATAAGTGAATAGAGATTTTAAAGAAAAATGCAGCCTGCGACTACCCTATTGGCATTCGTAGGCTGCATCTATATATCAGTCAATTTTATTACGTAACTAGAACATCATACTTACGTTGGCAGCATCTGTCAAGCAAACGTAGATGCAACTTACCAAACCGATAATAATGATACCTGCTACGCAGATAACCAAACCGGCACGTTCACTCCAATGAGACTTGAATGACTCGATTGGGTTGTCATTAGGATTGATGAACATTGCTTTAACAACAAGCAAATAGTAGTACAATGAGATGATAGTGTTAATCAAAGCGATAAGCACCAAAACATACATTGCAACGCTTCCTTCTTGCAAAGCAGCAGAGAAGATGAAGAATTTGCTGAAGAAACCTGCAAATGGAGGAATACCACCTAATGAGAACATGGCAAGCATCATGGCAAAAGCCAATTTAGGGTTTGTTTTGTACAAACCGTTGTAATCGCTCATGTCAATTTTGCCCTTGGCGTTTTCAATAGCTTGAATAACACCGAATGCTGCAAGGTTAGAGAAGATGTAAATCAAAACATAGTATGAAAGAGCAGCCATACCTACAGAAGCGTTGGCAATGACACCAAGCATAATGTAACCTGCTTGTGAGATTGATGAGAAAGCCAAGAATCTCTTCATATTGTTTTGACGGATGGCAAACAAGTTACCAAGAGTAATAGTCAAGATAATCAATGCATACAACATCCACTCCCATACTTGGCTGTAAAGAGCACCAAATGCTTGTGTCAAAATTACCATTGATGCAAATGCAGCTGCACCTTTGGAGATAACTGACAAGTAAGAAGTGACTGATGTAGGTGCACCTTGGTAAACATCGGCTGTCCACAAGTGGAAAGGAACCAATGAGATTTTGAAACCGACACCTGCAATAACGAATGCCAAAGCAACATAAAGCAAGAAGTCTGTTTCTGCACCTGCAACTTGTTGTGCGATATCACCGAAGTAAAGAGTTCCTGACAGACCATATACGAAAGAAATACCCAACATATAGATGGCTGAAGAGAACATGGCAGTAAACAAGTATTTAACTGCTGCTTCGTGAGATTCGTATGTTTTCTTATCAAATGCAACCATAGCTGCAAGAGGCAATGAAGCTGTTTCCAAAGCGATGATAAACAACATGAAGTGACGAGCTGAAACCATCAAATACATACCGAACAAAGTAAGAAGCATCAATTCAATGAACTCACCACGACGAACGATTTGTGATTCGCTGTTATTCCATTTGATGGATTGAAGCAATACGATGAACATACCGATATTGAGAATGTTCTTGATTGCGCCAACAATTGGAGATGTTGCATACATGCCTGCAAAAGCTTCACCTACTTCAACAGGTTGAATAAAGCTATATACTGTGAAAGCTCCAAATAATACACACGCTACTACAGACAATTTAGACTGTACGTTTTTCGATAGAAAAGTATCGAACAAAAATACCAACAAGAATACAACCAAAAGGCCTATTTCCTGATGCATTATCATAAACTGTGAATAATCCATTTTTTCAAATTTTCAATTTAGGTTCGTTACTTTATTTTATTGAGCGAAAGCCATGATGTGGCTGACGATCGGTTCAAAACTATCACGTAAAATACCTACTGCCATGTCTGGGAAGCAACCCAAAACTGCAATAGCAATCATCAATGTTACTGTACTGAAACGTTCAAACCAGTGAGCATCATCCAATTTGCGGTGTGCTTCGTTTTGAACTGGGCCAAACAACAATTTACCGACAACACGCAAGATATAGACTGCAGTGATTACGATAGTAGTTGTAGTTACCAATGCAAATGCATGACGGAAAGTATCACCGTCGCCAAGAACAGCATTGTAGATAGGAGAAGTTTCGAATGAGCCGAAGAAGATAGTCATTTCAGCTACGAAACCGCTCAAGCCCGGAAGACCTAGAGAAGCCAAACCTGCAATGATATAACCTACTGACAAGAACGGCATAATTTGCATCATACCACCCATTTCGCGTACGTCACGTGTGTGAGTTCTACCATAAATCATACCGATTAATGCGAAGAACAAGGCTGTCATCAAACCGTGAGACAACATTTGAAGTACGGCACCTGTCATGGCTGTTTGGTTCATCATCAAGATAGCGAACAATACCAAACCACAGTGGCTCACTGATGAATAGGCATTGATGTATTTCAAGTCTGTCTTTACACATGCTGCAAAAGCACCGTAAACGACACTGATACCAGTCAAAATCATAAAGATCCAACCTAATTCCAAAGCTGCTTGAGGCATCAAGAAGATAGCGACACGGAAACATCCGTAACCACCCAACTTCATCAATACACCTGCGTGAAGCATTGATACTGCTGTTGGCGCTGAAGCGTGACCATCAGGAGACCATGTATGGAATGGGAACATTGCACCAAGGACACCGAAACCGACGAAAGCAGCAACGAACAAAGCGTTTTGCCAGTCAGCATCAACACCATTGTTTACAATTTCCAATAGGTTCATTGTATGACCTGCATGGTAGTAAATACCAAGAATACTAATCAAAAGGAATGCAGAACCACCCATCAACATCAAAGTCAATTTCATGGCTGCGTAGTTCTTGTTACCACTACCCCAAACACCAATCAATAGGAACATCGGAATCAAGGCAACCTCATAGAACATGAACATTGTGAACAAGTCAATTGAGATGAAGAAACCGAATACACCGATTGAAAGTAGGATAAACCACAAGAAGTATTCTTTTGTCAAAGGTTCAATTTTCCAAGAAGCAAAAGTACCGGTGAATACGATGATTGCTGAAAGAAGAATCATCAAAACCGAAATACCATCGACACCGACAGCGAAGTGAATGTTCAACGGTTCAAACCACATGTATGAACTTTGGAACAACATCATAGAGTCAGGGTCAGCTTCACGCGCACCCAAGAATGCATAGCAAAGATATAGAGCTGCAATCAAAAGCAGACTCGCACCAGTTGCTGCAACTGCGCGCACCTGTTTAACGTTTTGAGTCAAGAATAAGCCTCCAAGCGTTAGAACGGGTATGATTACAAATAGAAATAATATATTAAACATATCTATATTTTTTATCAGTCCACTTTTACATTAATAATAAAAATATTGCAACAGCAAGAAGCAATGCGCCAATTAGGTAAACCCAAACGTACATCTGAATTGAACCAGATTGAAGTTTGCGGATACTGAAAGAGAATGAATTTGTCAAACGAGCCAAAGCATTCAATGAACCATCAACGATGACGTGGTCAAACCATGCAATGCTCTTACAAATGATTCCAAAGATGATTTTATGTGTAATAAACATATAAAGCTCGTCCATATAGAAACGGCGATATGCTGCACGATAAAGTCCTTTAACCGAATTAGCCATGCGGTCAGGCATGCTGTTTTCTTTACGATAAAGTAAAGTGGCAATGACGATACCAACAAGAGCGATAGCGATACTTGCACCTGCTACTGCCCAATCCATGTGGATATCGAAGTTAGCTCCGTCGTAAGTTACATAGTGTCCGAAAGGAATGAAACCTGCTACACAAGTTACCAATGCCAAGAATACCAATGGTAATGTCATTACCCATTCGCAGTCATGTGGAGTGTGGTGTGAATAATCAGGTTTGTTCCACCAGAAGATACGGTAGTACAAACGGAACATATAGAACGCTGTCAAACCTGCAACTGCTGACATCCAAACGCCCCAGAACGGACTTTGTAAATATGTGGCAACCAAGATTTCATCCTTACTGAAGAAACCTGAGAATGGAGGGATACCTGCAATAGCCAAACAAGCGATAAGGAATGTGATGTGAGTGATAGGCATATATTTTCTCAAGTTACCCATAGCGTCCATTTCGTTGCTGTGAACCATGTGAATAATAGCACCCGCACACAAGAACAACAAACCTTTGAACATAGCGTGAGTGAACAAGTGGAACATTGATGCCATGTAACCTACTCCTTCGTGTAATTCCGGACGAGCCACACCCAAAGCAGTAAACATAAAGGCAATCTGAGAAATAGTTGAGAATGCCAATACACGTTTAATATCTGTTTGAACACAAGCGACAACTGCAGCGTAAAGAGCAGTGATGGCACCTGTAACAGTGATTAGTTCAAGAACTTCAGGAGCAAACAAGTACATTGGGAACATACGAGCTACCAAGAATACACCGGCAACAACCATTGTTGCAGCGTGAATCAAGGCAGATACCGGAGTAGGACCTTCCATTGCATCAGGCAACCAAATGTGCAATGGGAACATTGCAGATTTACCGGCACCACCGATGAAAATCAAAGCCAATGCCCAAGAAGCAACTGAGCAACCTAAGAATTTAGTAGAACCTGCGGCACTTGCTACCAATTGTTCTGGATTAGCCAACAATTCTTTGAAATCGAATGATTGACAATAGTAAACCAACAACATTACACCAATCAAGAAACCAAGGTCGGCGAAACGTGTAACGATGAACGCTTTCTTAGAAGCTGAAACGGCTGCATGTTTTTCGTAATAGAAACCGATAAGCAAGTATGAAGACACACCCACCATTTCGAAGAAAATAAACATTTGGAAAATGTTTGTTGCAACCACCAAGCCTAACATTGAGAAAGTAAACAAAGACAAGAACGCATAGTAGCGTTGGTAGCCTTTTTCACCGTTCATATAGCCCATACTGTAGATATGAACCATAAGTGAGATAGTAGAAACGACGATAAGCATCATTGCAGCGATAGGATCAATCAAGATACCCATGTCAATGTGCAAACCGTTGCCAAGAGTCAACCATGTCGGATTGAATACCGTAATAGCCTGACGTACTCCATCAACCATATATTGAGGATCGAAGAAGTATTTAAAAGCTACACCATAAGAAACAATAGTTGTTACCAACATTCCAAGTGTTCCTACGATACCAGCAGACTTTTTAGACATCTTGATGCCCACAAGTCCAAGGAAGAAGAACATAAACAATGGCAACAATAGAGTTATAGCTGAATAAGATAATTCCATAGTCCTAATACTTCATTTTGTTAAGATTCTCAATATCCACATTCTTCACAGCACGGAAGATGTTAATGATAATTGCAATGGCCAACGCTGTTTCAGCAGCAGCAAGTGCAATAGCGAACAATGTGAAGAACATACCTTCCATTTGTCCAGGAAACAAGAATCGATTAAACACAACAAAATTAATATCTACGGAATTAAGCATTAATTCCAAAGAGATTAAAATCGCAATTAAATTCTTACGAGTGATGAACCCGTAGATACCACAAGCAAACATGATTAAGCTTGGGATCAAATAATACAATACTGTCAATTCCATAGCTTAATTATCTTTTACGGGCAATAGTGATACCACCGATTATACATGCTAATAACAACACACTGATAGCCTCAAAAGGAAGAAGATATCCGAACTTGTCAGTGCTCATCAAAGCATGACCAATTCGTTCCATGTCCACGTTAATCATGGTATTAAACAAAGTTTCTGCATTTGCAGCGAAATGGTTTACCAATGCGAAACCGCAAACCAACACACCTGCAACAGCAGCAAGAATACCTAATGATTTTTTCTTTGAGGTTAAACGCTCGGCGTTATTGCCAGGTTTGCTTGTCAACAAGATTGAGAACACGAACAATACCATGATACCGCCTGCGTACACTGCCAATTGTACAGCACCCAAAAACTCGTATCCCAATTGGAAATACAAGGCTGCTGTAGCAAACAATGTAAACAATAGGTAGGTAGCTGCGCGCAAAATCTTGCCTGAAGTAACTGACATAACCGAGAATACAATAATTGACAAAGCAATTATGCAATAAACGATTAAATTACCTACTACATTCATTATATATTTGTTTTAATTTTTTTCTACTCTTAATCTTTCTTTTCATCTGAAGCCGGAGTTTCTGGAGCGGCAGGTTTTGCAGCAGGTGCAGCTTTTTCAGCAGGTGCGGCGGCAGCAGGAGTTGCTTTTGCAGCAGGTGCAGGTGCGGCAGCCGAAGCCGGAGCAGCTACAGGTTCTGGTTCAGGTAAATAGTTTAATTGTTTCACAAGTTTAGAACGAGTGAAGACCGCGTGTTCGAATTCGTTAGTGAATCTAATTGCATGGTGAGGACACGCTGTTACGCACATTTGACAGAACGTACATGTTCCCAAATCGTACATATATCTCGCCAATTTCTTTTTCTTTTTGCCATCTGGCATCTCAACCATTTTTGTTTCAATATGAATTGTTCCGTTTGGACAACTCATTTGACACAAGCCACAGGCGATACATTTATGATTCCCTTCTTCATCATAAACAAATTCCAGTGTTCCGCGAAAACGTTCGCCAATTTTTAAGGTTGCTCTATTATCAGGATATTCTTCGGTAATTTTCTTGGTAAAAAATTCTTTACCAGTAACGTGCATACCCTTTACTAAACTTGATATGCCCTCGCCTATTCCGGAGAAGTATTCTTTAACACTACTCATAAAAAAATGTAATTCCAGCTATGTGGGTGAATACCGTATTAAAAAAAGAATGATAACATCGGGGAAAGGGTCCGGTATGTTAACCCTCTCCCGATGTTTTTTAATTTATTTTTCCACTTGGCCACCCAAAATATCCAACAACTCAGTTGTGATACTTTGTTGACGAAGTTTGTTAAATTCAAGTTTCAACGAATCAAGCAGTTTACCTGCATTATCGTTAGCGCTCTGCATTGCCATAATTCTCGCAGCCTGTTCAGATGCTGAATTTTGGCAAAATACTTCTTGCATCATTGACAATATATACAATGGTAAAACCGTATTGTAAATTTTACTTGCATCAGGTTCGAAGATATACATCTTGTTGCCTGCAGTTTCAGTTCCGAATGCTTCAGGTGAAACAGGCAACAATTGGCTGTTCTTCAAAACTTGACGACCGGCGCTGATAAATTCCATTGAAATGATTTCAACTTTGTCAACCTCGCCTTTCAAGAACATCTCACGCAAATTGTCAGTCAATGAACGAACAGTATCAATGTTCGGTTTTGACAATAGGTTCAACTTGCGTACTTCAACATCCTTCACGTCCAGTTTAGACACAGCTTTTTGCATTTTCTTACCGACAGGTATCACAACAACTTTTACACCATTGTGAACGAATTCGTTGATGCGGACAAGCAAACTCTTGAACAAGTTAATATTGTAGGCACCACACAATCCGTCGTCAGAACCAAAGATTGCTATAGCAACGGTTTTCACATCTCGAACTTCTGTCAACTCGGAAGTATATTCAGCATCAGTTGCTACCAAATTGTTCATAATGGACTGCAACTGATTTCTAAACGGTCCTATTCGATTCAATTCAATTTCCGCCTTGTGCATCTTTGCCGATGAAATCATCTTCATTGCACCGGTAATCTTCTCAGAGGAGGCAACTGAACCAATTCTTACTTTTAATTCACGTAACGTTGACATATCATTCTATATGCTATTGTTGTACATATTTAGCAGCAACTTCTTTAGCTGCAGCAGTCAATTTTTCTGCGATATCGTCTGTCAACTGACCTGTTGTCTTGATAACATCCAACACATCTTTTTGGTGACGTGCGTGCATCAATTGCAAGAATTCAGTTTCAAACTCAGCAACATCATCCATAGGTACTGGAGCCAAAAGGCCTTTTGTACCGCAGAAAATAATCGCAACCTGGTCTTCAACAGCCATAGGACGATATTGTGCTTGAATCAACAAACGTTCGTTCTTACGGCCTTTGTCAATTACCTTGGCAGTTACAGGGTCAATATCACCACCGAATTGGGTGAATGATTCCAACTCACGGAACTGAGCCTGGTCGATTTTCAAAGTACCTGCGATTTTCTTCATAGCCTTAATTTGAGCATTACCACCTACACGAGATACGGAAATACCCACATTGACTGCCGGACGAATACCACGGTTAAACAATGCTGTTTCAAGGAAAATCTGACCATCTGTAATTGAAATTACGTTGGTTGGGATATAAGCTGACACGTCGCCTGCTTGAGTTTCAATGATAGGAAGTGCAGTCAAAGAACCGCCACCTTTTACCATTGGACGAAGAGCCTCTGGAAGGTCGTTCATCTTCTTGGCTACTGAATCATTTTCGATGATTTTAGCAGCACGTTCCAATAGACGAGAGTGCAAGTAGAAAATATCACCAGGATAAGCCTCACGACCAGAAGGACGTTTCAAAATCAAAGAGATTTCACGGTAAGCCACAGCTTGTTTTGACAAGTCGTCATAAACAATCAAGGCATCACGTCCACTGTCACGGAAATATTCACCGATTGCAGCACCTGCAAAAGGAGCATAGTAACGCATGGCAGCTGAGTCAGAAGCAGTAGCGGCAACTACGATTGTGTAGTCCATCGCACCTTCTTTACGAAGAGTGTTGACCAAAGCAGCAACAGATGATGCTTTTTGACCGATGGCAACGTAGATACAATATACTGGTTTACCTTCTTCAAAGTTTTTCTTTTGATTGATAATTGTATCGATAGCGATAGCAGTCTTACCAATCTGACGGTCGCCAATGATAAGCTCACGTTGACCACGTCCAATAGGAATCATGGAGTCAACAGCTTTCAAACCGGTTTGTAACGGTTGTTTTACCGGTTGGCGGAAAATTACTCCGGGAGCTTTACGGTCAAGAGGAAGACGAATCAACTCGCCTTCGATAGGGCCTTTGCCGTCGATAGCTTCACCAAGTACATTGATGACGCGACCCACCAAACCTTCACCAACAGGAATTGATGCAATTTCACCTGTACGACGTACAGACATGTTTTCAGTTACCTCATTGGCGCGGTCAAGCAAAATGACACCCACGTTGCTCTCTTCCAAGTTCATTGCCACACCAGTTGCGCCGTTATCGAAAACGACCAACTCATTGGCCTCTACATTTTCAAGGCCATACACGTGCGCAACACCATCTCCCACACTTAATACAGTACCAACTTCTTCAAAGGCGACTTTAGATTTCAAGCCGTCTAATTGTTGTTTAAGTACATCTGATATCTCACTCGGATCAATCATTTTATTTTTTTCTTAGGAGTTTTAAACGCAAATTTCTTAATTCACTACTTATAGAAGCGTCCAATAGTTGAGAATCCACTTTAACCTTGAATCCTGCAATGATATCAGCATCCACAGATTCTTTGTATTCCAACGTGCGTCCGCTTAGATAAGTTTGCACAGAAGCCTTGATTTTGGCCATTTCAGTGTCAGGAAGAGCAGAAGCAGTGACGATTTCAACTTGTGAAATGCGGTTAGCTTCACGGAACATCTTTCCATAACACAACGCCATTTGATAGATATAGGCTTCCCTGCCATGACTGAATACAAGTTCAAAGAATTTGCCCATACAACTGTTTGGCTCTGCTCCCGACGCTGTCAAAAGCACATTGACTTTATCTGACAACGACAAATAAGGATTTTCAACCGTTCCAGCCAATTCTTTCATGGCGTTGAAGTTATCAGCCAACTTTGAAGTTTGTTGATAAACAGCGTCATCTTGCTTTTGCTCTACTGCAAACTTGTAAAGAGCCTTGGCATAACGATTAGGAATCAGTCCATCATTCATATCTGCAAATTTTTAGTTTTTTGATTCTATCTCGCTCAGTAATTTATCGACAAGTTTAGACTGGGCATCTTTGTCAGCCATTTGTTGACGAAGTAGTTTCTCAGCAATTTCAATAGCAAACTTGCTCACCTCATCACGGAATTGTAATTCGGCTTCCTTACGTTCTTGCTCGATAGCCAATTTAGCGGCATCCATCACTTTTTGAGCTTCAACTGCAGCAGCAGCCTTAGCTTCGTCAATTAATTGTGATTTCAAACGAGCAGCTTCACGTAACATTTCAGTTTGTTGCTTTTGAGCATCGATGATAAACTTATCAGCCTCTGCCTTAGCATTGTCTAAGTTTTTTTTCGCCTCTTGTGCATAAATCACACCCTTATCAATCAAATCTGCACGCTCGGTCATACTTTTGATGATCATTGGCCATGCAAACTTGCCTAATAAGATGCAAAGTAGCACAACGACTACAAACATCCAAAATACTAAGCCAATTTCAGGGGTGAATAGTTCCATCTTTTATTTTTTAAAAGATTAAATAAACAAAGAAAGGATACATACGATAACGCCGAACAAGGCAACACCTTCAATCAAAGCGGCGATAACGATCATACTACTACGAATGTCGCCTGCAGCTTCCGGTTGACGAGCGATAGCTTCCATGGCAGCAGCACCAATTTTACCGATACCGATACCAGCACCAATTGCAGCGATTGCAGCACCTAAACATGCACCGAATTTATCAAGTCCTAAAGACATTACAGCTTCAGCAGCTTGCGCTAAAATCATTCCTAACATAATTCTAAAATTTTAATAGTTAATTTTTTATTTATTTTTATTTTATTTTTATTCTTCATGTCCTTCTTCACATACGGCGAAGGATATAAATAATGTTGACAACATTGTAAATACGTAAGCCTGGATAAAGCTGACCAAAACATCCAAACACAACATAAACAATGAGAATGCCATTGAAAGGACTGTTGTGGTAGTGACGGCGGCAACACCAAACTTAACGAAAATGAATATCAATAATGTAAGAACCAGTACAATCATGTGACCACCCATCATATTGGCGAAAAGACGTACACACAATGCAGCAGGTTTGGTAAACATACCGAAGACTTCAATCATTGGCATGATTGGCAATGGGAATTTCAACCACAATGGCACATCCGGCCAAAGGATATCTTTCCAATAGTGCTTGTTACCTTTAAGGTTAGCAACAAGGAATGTACAAACTGCCAAAACCAAAGTTACAGCAACGTTACCGGTCAAGTTGGCTCCACCAGGGAATATTACAATCAATCCCAACAAGTTCATAAAGAATATCAGGAAGAAAACAGTCATAAGATAGCCTGCAAATTTAGGGGCTTTGTTTCCCAATGAGCTTTTCAACACACCGTCATAGATGAATGACATTAGTGCTTCGAATGCGCCCATCACTTTGCGAGGTGCTTTCATACCATTTTTCTTGTAATACGATACCATAGAGAAGGCCATAAGTGCCACTAGTATAGCTGCTATGAACAAAGCGCATACATTTTTAGTGATTGAAAGGTCCAATGGTCTGAAAACAGAGCCGTCGGCCATCACTTGCACCACTTTTCCATTGTATTCCTCACCATGATTAATACGGAAAGTGATATCACCATCTGTGTATTCTGCTCCGTTGAGCAATTTATTAGAGCTGAACATATGCCATGCACCTGCATTGTCTTGGACAATGATAGGCAACGGCATGCGCAACTCATGAGAAAAAGGCACTTCCCAGCCGTAAGCATCTCCAAGGTGGTGGAAAATGATTTCTTGCGGATTGATTTCATCTCCTTCCTCAGATGCTGTTGCGCTGGCAACTTGTGGTGATACAATCGCCACAAACATCATCATCAATATGCAAAGTACTTTTTTCATCATACTAATAAATACATACTGACACTACATTACTATCAACATCGACAATACCGCCTTCGATATGCATACTCTTGCGTTCCTTGCCCTCCTCTTCCGAGTAAACGATGTCGCCATCTACGAGCACAGAGACTAAAGAAGCATGGTTTTCAAGCACTGTAAACTTGCCTGATTCTCCAGGAAGTGTTACTAACGATACTTGCCCGTCGAACAATATCTTTTCAGCTGAAATTACTTTTAGTGTCATTACAATTAATTTTATTCATTAATTACGCAATCTCTGCAAGCATCTTCTTACCCTTTTCGATAGCTTCATCGATTGTACCGACGTTAAGGAATGCCTGTTCAGGATATTCATCCATTTCACCGCTAAGAATCATCTTAAATCCACGGATAGTTTCGTTCAACGGAACCATCACACCTGGAAGACCGGTGAATTGTTCAGCAACGTGGAATGGTTGAGACAAGAAACGTTGTGCACGACGTGCGCGGGCAACAACCAATTTATCTTCGTCTGAAAGTTCATCCACACCTAAGATTGCAATGATATCTTGCAATTCGTTGTATTTCTGCAATAGTTGTTTAACTGCTTGAGCAACTTTGTAGTGTTCTTCACCGATGATATTCGGGTCAAGAATACGTGATGAAGATTCCAATGGATCCACAGCCGGATAGATACCCAACTCTGAAATCTTACGGCTCAACACGGTTTGTGCATCAAGGAAGCTAAATGTTGTAGCTGGAGCAGGGTCGGTCAAGTCATCAGCCGGCACATAGATAGCCTGTACTGATGTAATAGAACCTTGCTTAGTAGAAGTAATACGTTCCTGCAAAGCACCCATTTCAGAGGCCAAAGTAGGTTGATAACCCACAGCAGAAGGCATACGTCCTAACAATGCTGATACTTCAGAACCTGCTTGAGTGAAACGGAAGATGTTGTCGATAAACAATAGGATATCTTTACCTCCACCATCTTGGTCACGGAACTGTTCAGCAACAGTCAAACCAGACAATGCAACACGAAGACGTGCACCCGGTGGCTCATTCATCTGACCAAACACTAATGTTGCTTGAGATTTCTTTACAGCTTCCATATCAACATCGGCCAATTTCCACTCACCTTTTTCAAGGCCTTCAGCAAATTTGTCACCGTACTTGATAACACCGCTTTCAATCATTTCACGCAACAAGTCATTTCCCTCACGGGTACGTTCTCCAACACCTGTAAACACTGAAAAACCATTGTGGCCTTTGGCAATGTTGTTGATAAGCTCCTGAATAAGCACTGTCTTACCTACACCGGCACCACCGAACAAACCAATTTTACCACCTTTCAAGTATGGCTCAAGGAAGTCGATAACTTTGATACCTGTGTAAAGAATTTCAGAGCTGATTGACAAATCGTCAAATTTAGGAGCAGGTTGGTGAATTGCACGCATTGATTCTCTTTTCAATTCAGGAAGGTGGTCAATAGAATCGCCAATCACATTCAGCAATCTACCTTTCACCTGTTCCCCTGTTGGAACTGAGATAGGTTGTTCCAAATTCGTAACCTGCATACCACGACATAATCCGTCTGTAGCATCCATGGCAACACATCTTACGGTGTGTTCACCGATATGCTGCTCAACTTCAAGCATAAGTTGAGTAGAGTCAGGACGCTCAACTGATAAAGATGTATAGATAGGAGGCAAATCACTTTTCTCCACATCAAAAGTAACATCGATAACAGGACCAATTACTTGTGATATTTTTCCAAACTTCTTACTCATAATAGTTAGTTATTATTATGTACGTTAACTAAAAATGCAAACCGAATGCCACTACAATCAACATCAACACCAAGTTGAATAAATTGATAGGCAACAAATATTTCCATTCAAATGCCATCAATTGGTCAATACGCAAACGAGGGAATGTCCATTTGAACCAGATAATAACTGCTGACAAAAGAACAGCCTTACCTACGAACCAGATAACTGATGGGATATAGTCCATAACAGCGTTGAAACCATCCAATCCTGGGATGTGCAATGGCATCCAACCACCGAAGAACAATAGAGTGGCAACACCTGATACGATGAACATATTCAAGTATTCAGCCAAATAGAAATATCCAAAGTGAATACCGGAGTATTCTGTGTGATAACCTGCTGTCAATTCTGACTCAGCCTCTGGCAAGTCGAACGGACCACGGTTAGTTTCAGCAGTACCTGCTACGATGTAAACCAAGAATGCGATTACTGCAGGAATATGGCCTTGGAAAATGAACCACAAATCTTTTTGACCGGCAACCAAGCCTGAAACAGACATTGTACCTGCAAGAAGTACGACAGTCATAATTGACAAACCGATTGACAATTCGTAGCTGATCATTTGAGCACCACTACGAAGAGCACCAATCAAAGTGAATTTATTGTTACTTGACCATCCTGCAAGCAAGATTCCCAATACACCGATTGATGAAACTGCCATCAAGAAGAATACACCAATATTGAAGTCAACAATTTGCAAACCATTACCCCAAGGCAATACAGCAAATGAGGCAAATGAAGCAGCGACCACCAAATAAGGAGCCAATCCAAACAAGAAGTTGTCCACATGGTTAATTGGAATCAACTCTTTAATAAGGATTTTGAACATATCGGCAAAACTTTGCAACAAGCCTAGAGGACCTACACGGTTCGGACCTAGACGACATTGGAAAGCACCACACAATTTACGTTCATAATATATATAGAACAAAGCCAATAGAGCATATACGGTCAAAAGGCCGACACCAATCAACACACATTCAAGTGTTGTAGCCAACCACGCCGGCATCACTCCGTTAAGCAAATTGTCCAACCATTCTGTTACAATTCTAAAGTCAAACATATCAATTTGATTTCTATATTTTTATTAATAATTATCTATCTATATCCGGCACAACGTAGTCCAAAGAGCCACCGATTGCAATCAAGTCGGCAATCTTTTCACCACGAGTGATTTTGTCAATAATACCAACCAAGTGGAAACCTGGGCTGTTGAACTTCATACGGTAAGGAGTCTTACCACCGTCACTGTCGATGTAAACACCGAATGCACCACGGCTTGATTCAACTTCTTGGAACCAGTGTCCTTTTGGCAATTTAATCACTTTTGGAACTTTAGCGCAATAGTCACCTTCTGGAATATTGTCCACTAATTGTGCCAAAATCTTAATTGATTGTTCGATTTCTTTCAAACGAAGGATATAGCGGTCGTAAGTATCGCACCCCTCCATTGTAACTTGTTCGAAATCCAAGTCAGCATATACTTCGTATGGGTTAGTCTTACGAATATCGTTAGCCCAATTTGAAGCACGTCCTGAAGGTCCTGTAATATTGTAATTGATAGCTTCTTCGCGAGTGATGATACCTATATTTTTCATACGGTTCTTGGCAATTACGTTACCAGAAACCAAAGTATGGTATTCTTTCAAACGAGAAGGCATGATTTCAATTAATTCTTTCACACGTTTTACGAAGTTTTCGTGAAGGTCGAAACGTACACCACCGATAACATTGTAGTTGAATGTCATACGTGCGCCACAAGTTTCTTCGAAAATGTCAAGCACTTTCTCACGTTCACGCAAACCGTAGAACAAAGCTGTTGTTGCACCCAAGTCCATACAGAATGTACCGAAGTAAAGCAAGTGTGAATTGATACGCATCAACTCGTCCATCATCACGCGGATGACTTTAGCACGTGCAGGAACTTCGATTCCCATAGCTTTTTCAATACACAAACACAAGCAGTGTTCGTTCATCAAAGCAGCCAAGTAGTCAAGACGGTCTGTAAAGTGGATAGTTTGAGGGTAAGTGTCCTTTTCACAAAGTTTTTCAACACCTCTGTGAATATAACCACAAACAACATCGATTTTTTTGATTTCCTCACCGTCAAGATGAGTGCGGAAACGCATAACACCGTGTGTAGCCGGGTGTTGCGGACCAATGTTCACAACGAAATCACCAGGGTTAAACACGTTAACTTTTTTCTCAACGACTTTGCCGTCTTCTTCAACATAAGTAGAGGTTACATCGTCTGGCTTTTCATGATATAGACGAACCGGATTGATTTCCGGGTTTTCATCGTAATCTTTTCTGAATGGGAAACCTACCCAGTCGTTGCGCAAGAATAGACGGCGCATGTCAGGGTGGTTGATGAATTTGATACCGTAAAAGTCAAATACTTCACGTTCTTCAAAAATAGCTGTTTTCCAAAGATCAGAGACACTATGCAACATAGGGTTTTCACGATCTGTAGTAGCAACTTTAACAGAAACCAAAGAATTGTCGGCTGTTGATTTCAAATAGTATGTACAACCTAATTCTTCACCCCAGTCTTCACCGACAACTGCTGTAAGACAATCATAGCCTGCATTTTTCAATGCTACAGCCACTTCGTGCCATTTTGCATCAGGAACAATGGCAAATGCCACTTCGTTTTCTTCGAAAACAGCCTCAGGGCAAACTTTTCCTATTATTTCTTGTATATTAACCATAAATTTTACTCTTAAACTGTTTATTCTTTAACGTGTTCCTCTTCTGCAATCAAAGGATTTTCACGGAAAAAGTCTTCACGTGTTTTCTTTCTATTCACACCGCCGAAGAATTTTTCGACTTTAACTTTACGTTGCAATTGCATAATACCATAAAACATTGCTTCTGGACGAGGAGGACATCCCGGGATGTAAACGTCAACAGGGACAATCTTGTCAATACCTTTTACAACGTGATAAGAGTTACGGAATGGACCGCCTGAAATAGCACAACCACCAGTTGCAATTACATACTTAGGCTCAGCCAATTGTTCGTACAAACGACGGAAAACAGGAGCCATACGGTGTACGATTGTACCAGCAACCATCATAAAGTCAGCTTGACGAGGTGAGGCACGGGCTACTTCAAATCCAAAGCGCGCCATATCGTAACGTGCAGCACCAAGTGAGATAAACTCGATACCGCAGCAACTTGTGGCAAAGGTCAGCGGCCAAAGAGAGTTTGAACGCCCCCAATTTATAAGTTCATCGAGCTTACCAACTACTACGTTAGTACCCGATTGCTTAAGTTCTTCTACTAGACTATCAATATATTCATTATCCTTGAAGTCTTCCTTCTTCATCCCTTTGATCTTTACTTCCATTGTAATGCTCCTTTCTTCCAAGCATAAGCAAGGCCTAAAATTAGAACTCCTAAGAATACTGACACACCCAAAATGCTTTCTGCTCCCATACCTTTAGCAATCACAGCCCAAGGGAACAAGAACACTGTTTCCACGTCAAACATAAGGAATAAGATGGCAAATAGATAATAACCCACCTTGAATTGCACCATGCTTTCCCCACGAGTCGGGATACCACATTCATAAGTTTCTGATTTTTGTGGTGCATAGGAACGCGGACCGATAAGACCGGCAAGCCACAATCCCAGTGCAACCAAAGCCAATCCGGACAGCGCGGCAACCAAAGCTGTCGTGGTACTCT
>JAHHQT010000025.1 GCA_020026215.1 Muribaculaceae bacterium | reverse complement strand
GCCAAAAGCTTTTTTGTCTTTCATCCAAGCGCCTTGAGCTCTCAGTGTTTGTTCTATTAGTTCACGTGCACAGCCTTCTCCACCTTTGTAAGGTGAGATGTATTTGGCCAAATTGAGTACGTCTATTGAGGCATCTGCTGGGGCTATAGATAATCCAACTTTACGCATGATTTCAATATCTGGTATGTCGTCGCCAATAAATGCAACTTCTTCATCTTTCAGGCCTAAAGATTCTACCCATTGTTCGTAAACACTGATTTTTACGCCAGCTCCCATAAAGACATCCTTTACCCCCAGACCTTCAAATCTGATTCGTACAGATGCTGTATTGCCACCTGTAATAATGGCAATAGGATAACCTAGTTTTACAGCAAGTTGAATGGCATAACCATCTTTGATGTTTATCATTCTCATTGGTTCACCATTGGGGTGAAGCGGTATCATTGATGCAGAAAGTACTCCGTCCACATCAAAGGCAAATGCTTTTATTTTCTTTAAATCGTAGGGTATTCCACTCATTTTTTGAATCGTTTTAAAATTGACTGTGAAACAATATCATAGATATTGCTTTCTTCTGTGTTTAATAAACTGAGATGTTTATTCATGACGTTTAAATCGCCTCGGACAGCTGGACCTGTTTGTGCCTCTAATGGAGGAATGCTGGTCGCCTTTCTTGTTGTCTCCTTAATTAGGGGAGACAGAACTGAGAATGGCAAGTTGTTCCTTTTTAGTATGTCATTGGCGATGATATACATATAGTTGGAGAAATTGTTGGCAAAAACTGCTGCTACATGAAGCTGTTGTCTAAGTTGACTATCTGCTTTATATACTGATTTGGAAATCAATGTGGCATAGCGAATTAACTGATTTTCAACATCAGTATTATTGCCTTCGACAAAAATGGCAACTTCTTCAACATTTACTTTAACTTCTTTTGAAAAGGTTTGAAGGGGATAGATAACACCATTTTTGTTATTGAAGCCATTAAACACATCTCTTGGAACACTGCCGGAAGTGTGAGCCCAATAAGAATCTCTCAATTGTTCGGGAATAGTTTTTAGAAATTCGCTGATAGCATCATCTTTAATGGAAATTAAATAAAGGTCTGCAACGCACAAATCATTGACATTGTCTGTATATTGGCATTCACTTGAAATCTGTTGTGCAAGCTGATGGGCATTATTTAAATGTCTGCTATATACTTGAATGATTTTTGCATTGTTCTTCAGTGTGTTAGCAATATGTGTTGCAACATTCCCAGCACCTATGATAACAATATCTTTTAAGGGTTTTACCATTTCCCAATATGCATTTTTTCCCAAATACATTTTTCTGGATCCATTGGCTTTCTTACTTCATTCTTCTCTCCAAGAGTTATAGCACATAATACTCTCATCTCGGCAGGAATTTCCAACAGATTCTGAACAAATTCTTCGGCAGAACTCATGTCGCTTTGGAATCTGTTTCTGATCTGGATCCAACAACTTCCCAATCCTAAATCTTCAGCTTGAAGTTGCATAGCAAATGCTGCAATGGATGCGTCTTCAATCCATGTATCAACATTGGAGTCTGCAGTGACAAATACAGCCAATGAGCAGTTGGCGATTGGTTTTGAACCGAAGTCTTTGCATTTGCTTAACTCTTGCAACATTTGTTTGTCTTCCACGACAATGAATTGCCATGGACGGTTATTCTTTGATGTAGGGCAGAGAAGAGCTGTCTCCAATATGGTTTTGACGTTCTCAGGGGAAATTTCATTTTCTGTAAAATTCCTTGTACTGCGTCGGTTAATTAGCAAGTCGTGAAAACTTTTCATAGATATTTGTATTAGTTGATGTATGCAAAGTTAAAGAAAACACATTAATAAATAATTTGAATAAAAAGGGAATTGAGGTGTTTATATTAATCAAATTATTTTCGCGATTTAAAGTTTAGTTATATCTTTGTAACAATAAAATCTATCTTAAAATTATTATGAGTAAACCTTATGTTGTTGGTATAGACATAGGCGGTACAAACACTGTGTTTGGTATCGTTGACGCTCGTGGTACAGTTTTGGCGAGCAGTTCTATCAAAACCCAAAAACATGCAGATATAAACGATTATATTTCTGAATTGCATGAAGAGTTAACAAAACTGATGGTAGCAAATGATGCTGAAGATAAAATCGCCGGCATTGGTATTGGCGCTCCTAACGCAAACTATTTTACTGGCATTATTGCTGATTGTGTGAATTTGCCTTGGCCTACTCCTATACCATTGGCTGATTTGGTTTATGAAAAATTCGGTATTCCTGTAGCTATCACTAATGATGCTAATGCTGCAGCAATCGGAGAAATGACATACGGAGTAGCACGTGGTATGAAGGATTTCATCATGATTACTCTTGGAACAGGTGTTGGTAGCGGTATCGTTGTCAATGGTCAATTGGTTTATGGCCATGATGGTTTCGCTGGCGAACTCGGTCACGTTATTGTTAAACGTAACAATGGTAGAACATGCGGTTGTGGTAGATCTGGTTGTTTGGAAGCATATGCTTCTGCTACAGGTGTGGCAAGAACAGCTCGTGAATTCTTGGATGCCCGCGCTAACGAACCTTCAGCTTTGAGAGCTTTGGATATTGATTCAATTACATCAAAAGATGTTTATGATGCTGCTATCGCAGGTGATAAATTGGCAAAAGATGTGTTTGACTTTACTGGTAATATTCTTGGTGAAGCCTTTGCTGACTTTATCACATTCTCTAGTCCAGAAGCAATCATCCTGTTTGGTGGCTTGGCTAAATCAGGAGATTTGTTACTTAAACCGTTGAAAGAATCTTTGGACAAAAATACGATTAGTATTTTCAAAGGAAAAGTTAAAATCCTTTTGTCTGAATTGAAAGAAAGTGACGCTGCTGTCCTAGGGGCAAGTGCCTTAGGTTGGGAAGCTAAAACAGCCGCTGATATTAACAAGAAATAAGATGATATTTCAATACAAAAGCGGACGCACGATTATGTGTAGTCCGTTTTTGCTTTTGATGAATTAGTATTATAGTTGATAATAGAAACAATAATTTTAATTAAATAAATCTTTTATTATGAGTTTGAATATAGTTGTCTTGGCAAAACAAGTGCCAGATACTCGTAATGTAGGAAAAGATGCAATGAAAGCTGATGGAACTATCAATCGTGCGGCTTTGCCTGCGATTTTCAATCCTGAAGATTTGAATGCATTGGAACAGGCTCTTCAAATTAAAGAACAAAATGAAGATGCTACTATTACAATTTTAACAATGGGCCCTCCTCGTGCTGCTGAAGTTATTCGTGAAGCAATTTACAGAGGTGCTGATACAGGTGTTGTTCTAACTGATAGAGCTTTTGCCGGTGCTGATACTTTAGCAACTTCTTATGCTCTTTCTGCTGCAATCAGACACATCAAAGATTATGATTTGATTCTTGCAGGTCGTCAAGCTATCGATGGTGATACCGCTCAAGTAGCTCCTCAAGTTGCTGAAAAGTTGCACTTGCCACAAATTACTTATGCTGAAAAAATCGAAAGCGTAAAAGACGGAAAGGTAACTGTTGTTCGTCGTTTGGAAAATGGTGTTGAAACTGTAGTTTCAAGTTTGCCTGCTGTCATTACAGTTACAGGTTCTGCTGATGCTTGCCGTCCAAGAAATGCAAAAAGAATTCAAAAATTCAAATATGCAGTGACCCCAAGTGAATTGAAGGCTTTGGATCCTGAAAAAACTAAGATGGTTGAATCTCGTCCATATCTATTGTTGAAAGAATGGAGCGCAGCAGATGTTAATGCTGATCCTGATCAAATAGGTTTGAAAGGTTCTCCAACAAAAGTGAAAGGTATCGTTAATGTTGTATTCCAAGCAAAAGAAAGCAAATGTATTGAAGGCAATGACCAAGCTGCTTTGGAAGACATGATTAAAGAATTAATAGTAAATCACACAATTGGTTAACACTGTAAAAAGAATTAAATTATGACTGATAATAATAATCTTATAGTATATTGCGAATTCGATGATGGTAATATCGCAGATGTTAGCTTGGAACTATTAACAAAAGGTCGTTCACTTGCAACAAAACTTGGCGTTAAGTTGGAAGCTCTTGTAATCGGTGACAAATTGGACGGCATTGAAAACGTTCTTTTCCCTTATGGTGTTGACGTCGTTTACAAAGTAGCTGATAAGAGACTTTATCCATACACTTCACAACCTCATGCTTCTGTTTTGATTAACTTGTTCAAGGAAATCAAACCGCAAGTTTGTTTGATGGGTGCTACATGTATTGGTCGTGACCTTGGCCCTCGTGTTTCTTCATGCTTGCATAGTGGTTTGACCGCTGACTGTACTGCATTGGAAATTGGTGATTACACAGACGCTAAATCAAAGACTGACTATCATAATCTTCTTTATCAAATTCGTCCTGCTTTCGGTGGTAACATTGTTGCTACAATCGTTAACCCTGAATGCCGTCCACAAATGGCAACAGTCAGAGAAGGTGTGATGAAGAAAGAAATCTTCGATGCTGCATATAAAGGCGAAGTTGTAGAACTTGACGCTAACAAATATGTTGCCGAATCAGATTACGCAGTAAGTATTATTGAAAGACATATCACTAAGTCTAAAATCAATATCAAAAATTCTCCAATCATTGTTGCCGGTGGTTATGGCGTTGGAAGTAAGGAGAACTTTAATTTGTTGTATCAATTAGCTGATGTATTAGGTGCTGAAGTCGGTGCTTCAAGAGCTGCTGTTGACGCAGGTTTCGCTGAGCATGAACGTCAAATTGGTCAAACTGGTGTAACAGTTCACCCTAAATTGTATATCGCATGTGGTATTTCAGGACAAATCCAACACGTTGCTGGTATGCAAGACAGTGCAATTATTATTTCTATTAACAATGACCCGGAAGCTCCTATTAACGCAATCGCCGATTATGTAATTAACGGTACTGTTGAAGAAGTAATACCGATGTTAATTAAGTACTACAAAAAAAATTCTAAGTAAAAATGGCTAATTTTTATAACGATAATCCCGATTTAAGACATCATCTTACTCACCCTTTGATGCGTAAGATTGTCGAATTGAAAGAACGCAATTATTCTGACGCTGAAAAATATGACTATGCACCATTCAACTTTGAAGATGCTTTGGATTCATACGAAAAGGTACTTGAAATTGCAGGTGAAATTTCTGGAGAAGTTGTAGCTCCTAATGCAGAAGATGTTGACCACGAAGGCCCACACGTTGTTGACGGGCACGTTGTATATGCAAAAGGTACTCAAGAGAACTTGAAGGCATTGATTAAAGCTGGATTGATGGGTATTTCTCTACCTCGTCGCTATGACGGCCTTAACTTCTCATTAGTTCCATATATCATGGCTGCTGATATGGTTAGCCGTGCTGATGCAGGTTTCGTTAATATCTGGGGGTTGCAAGATTGTGCTGAAACAATCTACGAATTTGCAGACGAAGATCAACGTAAAAAATATTTACCACGTGTTTGCGCCGGTGAAACAATGGCAATGGACTTGACAGAACCGGATGCAGGTAGTGACTTGCAGGCTGTTATGTTGAAAGCTACATTTAATGAAGCTGACGGAACTTGGAGATTGAACGGTGTAAAACGTTTCATTACAAATGGTGATGGTAATATCGCATTGGTTTTGGCTCGTTCAGAAGAAGGTAGCCATGATGGCCGTGGTTTGTCAATGTTTATCTATGACAAAAACGATGGCGGTGTGGTTGTTCGTCGTATTGAAAATAAGATGGGTATCAAAGGTTCTCCTACATGTGAATTGGTATTCAAGAATGCTAAGGCTGAACTTTGCGGTTCTCGTAAATTAGGTTTGATTAAATATGTTATGGCATTGATGAACGGTGCTCGTTTGGGTATCGCTGCTCAATCAGTTGGTGTGAGTGAAGCTGCTTATAGAGAAGCTTTTGCATACGCAAATGACAGAAAACAATTTGGCAAACCAATCATCGAATTCCCTGCAGTATTCGAAATGATTTCTTTGATGAAAGCTAAATTGGATGCTTCTCGTAGCTTGTTGTATGAAACAACTCGTTTTGTTGATATGTACAAGATTTATGAGGATATTGCAAGAGAACGTACATTGACTCCTGAAGAACGTCAAGAAATGAAGAAGTATCAAAAATTGGCAGATGCATTTACTCCTATGGCAAAAGGTATGGGCAGCGAATTCTGTAACCAAAATGCTTACGATGCTGTTCAAGTTCATGGAGGTTCTGGGTTCATGAAAGACTATGCTTGTGAACGTATTTATCGTGATGCCCGTATTACTTCAATCTATGAAGGTACAACGCAACTACAAGTAGTTGCAGCCATCCGTCACGTCACAACTGGTTCTTACTTGAAGCAAATCAAGGCTTACGAAGAAGAAACTTATAGCGAAAATCTTTCTGCATTGAAAGAAAAATTGGTAGCTATGACTGCTCAATTCGAAGAAGCTGTTAACGTTGTTGTAGATTGCAAGGATACTGAATATGTTGATTTCCATGCTCGCCGCATGGTCGAAATGGCAGGTCACATTATTATGGGGTACTTGTTATTAGGTGATGCTACTCGTAATGAAGCATTCGTTAAATCAGCAAACGTTTACGTTAACTATGGTGAAGCTGAAGTTGCTAAGAACAGCAAATTCATTTTGTCTTCAAGTATGGATAAAATGTCTGTTTACAAAAACTAAGAGATTAGTCAACACATAATATGAGAAGAGAGTCAAGTATAAACTTGACTCTCTTTTTGTTTGTATGTTTGTAATAAAATATTTCAATATTTTAGATAAATAAGTAGGGGACATGTAAACCTTTCTCTGGCTTGAGTATAAAAATAAAAGCGTATCGCAAATGCGACACGCTTTTATTATATAGGATGATTGATTGTATTATCCTAAGAATCCAAGTAATGCACCTGCAGCAACTGCAGAACCAATAACTCCGGCTACGTTAGGACCCATAGCATGCATCAATAGATAATTTGATGGGTCATATTGCAAACCGATGTTGTTTGAAATACGTGCAGACATCGGAACTGCAGATACACCTGCGTTACCGATAAGTGGATTGATTTTCTTGTGTTTCGGCAAGAACAAGTTGAAGATTTTCACGAATAATACACCTGAAGCTGAAGCAATGATAAATGCCATAAATCCAAGTGCGAAAATAAACAATGTGTCTTGTGTCAAGAATTCTGAAGCTTGTGTTGAAGCACCAACTGTCAAACCTAACAACATAACGATGATATCGTTCAATGCGTTGCTTGCAGTTTTTGCCAAACGTGTAGTAACACCACTTTCTCTCAAAAGGTTACCGAAGAATAACATACCCAATAGAGGAAGAGCTGAAGGAACTACGAAACAAGTTAACAACAAGCCGATGATAGGAAACATAATCTTTTCGTTTTGAGAAACGGCACGAGCCGGTTTCATCTTGATTACTCTCTCTTTCTTTGTTGTTAATAGCTTCATGATTGGTGGTTGGATAACAGGAACCAACGCCATGTAAGAATAAGCTGATACGGCAATTGCTCCCATCAAGTTTGGTGCTAATTTGGATGATAGGAAAATAGCAGTAGGGCCGTCTGCTCCACCGATAATTGCTATCGCTCCGGCTTGATCAGGTGCGAAACCTAATGCTAAAGCAACCATATAAGCTCCGAAAATACCAAATTGTGCAGCTGCACCGATAAGCATCAATTTAGGATTGGCAATCAATGCTGAGAAGTCGGTCATGGCACCAATACCTAAGAAGATAAGAGGTGGATACCAACCTGCGCTTACACCATTATATAAAATATTCAGTACAGAACCTTCTTCATAGATGCCGATTTCCAAACCTGCATCTACTTTGAAAGGAATGTTACCGATTAAGATACCGAAACCTATTGGAACAAGCAATAGGGGTTCGAAATCGTGTTTAATTGCAAGCCAAATAAAGAATAGACCTACAAGAAGCATGATCATGTGTTCCCAAGTAACATTGGCAAAACCTGTGAAGCTCCAAAAGTCATTCAAATTCTGGCCTAAAAAATCTAATAACTCCATAATTTAGTTTTTATTCAATTGTTATTAGTGCTGCACCTTCAAGGACAGAATCACCTTTATTAACAGAAATAGCTTTAACAACGCCACCTTTGTCTGTGTGGATGTTGTTTTCCATCTTCATGGCTTCAAGAACGACAACAGTATCACCAGCGTTTACAGTGTCGCCAACTTTAACTTTGATGTCCAAGATAACGCCTGGAAGAGGAGCTTTAACGTCGTTTGCTCCACCTGTTGCAACTGGTTTAGAGATAATTTTAGCACCAGCTTCAGAACGAGGAGCAGCAGCTGCTTTAGGTCTTGCAATTGTAGTTGGAGCAACAACTTTTTCTTCCAACTCAACGTTGTAAGCAGTTCCGTTTACAAGAACTTGGGCTACATTGTTTTCAATATCACCAACGGCTACTTTATATTCTGTGCCGTTGATTTTATATTTATATTCTTTCATTTTTTTATTTGTTTGATAGTTTAATTACGCGGAATTTGACGCAAAGAGTAAATTTTAGAGTTCCAAGGAGAGTAAGCTTTCTTAACTTTATTGATAGTAAGAACTAAATCTTCATTATCGTGCATGTTAAGATGTTCATGTAATGCCATTGTAATAGCTGCAATTTCTTCTCCTGAATCCACTGAAGTTTTTGTTCCATCGGCAGTTGTAACGTTAGAAGATGTAGCTGCCATTTTCTTGCGAGCTGCAATCTCTTCGTTGATTTTGCCAATTACGCGGAAACAAATACTTAGAAGTAGAAGAGCAGAGAAAACAACTGCCATAGCAAGGATTGTCATACCAAAACCTTTTTTGTCAGATTTGGCAAACATGTCAATCTTGCTGTTCTTTTCAATGACAACATTGTTGCTGCTTGGAGTAACGTAAGTATCTTCTCCATTTCTGATGCTCCATGCATCTTTTTCATTTGCGCATTTAACACCATCATTAATACGAGCGTATGATTCGTTTGAACCAAGTTGTGCAGGTATTGTAACTTCATCGATTAGTGTTTTGCCATCAGCATCGTAAAGTCCTATCCAGTTTTCTTCGCCAGGTTTCAATTCAAAGCTAATGTGGAAAGTTCCTTTGTTAGGTTCTCCATCAGCCCAGAATACAACATGTTGACGAGGAGGAATTTCAGTATTGACATCCATTCTTGGGACAGGGTACATGGTTGGATTGTTCTTGTCGTTTGTCAAGTACATGCTTGAAATTTCAATAGGAGCAAACGAAGAGTTGAATAGTTCAATCCAAGCTTGGTATTTACCGTAATCGTCAATATAGTTACTATCATTTTGCACCATTACTTCGTTTATGCAGATAGCTTTACGGCCTTGAGCCATAACGCCTGAAATGCTAAGTAATAGGCAACTTAATAGTAATATTACTTTCTTATTCATGTGCATAAAATTATTATAATGGAATATTACCATGCTTCTTAGCAGGGTTAGACAATTTCTTAGTAGCTAATTGTTGTAGTGCACGAATGATACGGAAACGAGTGTTTCTTGGCTCGATAACATCATCGATATAACCATATTTGGCTGCATTGTAAGGGTTGCAGAACAAGTCTGTGTATTCTTTTTCTTTTTCAGCGATGAATGCTTTAGGATCAGCTTGTTCTTTTGCTTCACGAGCGTAAAGTACTTCAGCGGCACCAGCTGCACCCATAACTGCGATTTCTGCTGTAGGCCATGCGTAGTTCATATCACCACGAAGTTGTTTACAACTCATAACGATGTGGCTACCACCGTAGCTCTTACGCAATGTAACGGTTACTTTAGGAACAGTAGCTTCACCATAAGCGTAAAGCAATTTAGCACCATGAAGGATAACAGCGTTGTATTCTTGTCCTGTTCCTGGTAAGAATCCCGGTACGTCAACAAGTGATACCAATGGAATATTGAATGCATCGCAGAAACGAACGAAGCGAGCTGCTTTTCTTGATGCGTTGCAGTCCAATACACCTGCCAAATATTTAGGTTGGTTAGCAACGATACCAACAGATTGACCGTTGAAACGAGCGAAACCTATAATGATATTTTTAGCAAAGTCGCGTTGTACTTCAAGGAATTCACCATTATCAATAATGGCACCGATAACTTCGTACATATCGTATGCTTTGTTTGGAGAATCTGGAACGATTTCGTTCAAAGCATCTTCCAATCTGTCAATAGGGTCTGTACATTTTACAAGAGGAGCTTCTTCCAAGTTGTTTTGAGGAATAAAACTCATCAATTTTCTGATAAGGCTAAGAGCTTCTTCTCCATCCTCAGTTGCAAAGTGAGCAACACCAGATTTGGTAGAGTGCATTGTTGCACCACCCAAAGCTTCTTGAGTAACGTCTTCACCTGTTACAGTCTTAACAACTTTAGGACCTGTCAAGAACATGTAAGAGATTCCTTTGGTCATGATTGTGAAGTCAGTTAATGCTGGAGAATAAACAGCACCACCGGCACAAGGGCCAAGGATTGCAGAAATTTGAGGAACAACACCTGAAGCAAGAATGTTACGTTCGAAAATTTCAGCGTAACCAGCCAATGCGTTGATACCTTCTTGAATACGTGCACCACCTGAGTCGTTCAAACCGATAACAGGAGCACCCATCTTCATAGCCATATCCATAACTTTGCAGATTTTCATAGCCATTGCTTCAGAAAGAGAACCTCCGAATACAGTGAAATCTTGTGCAAAGACATATACTAAACGACCTTCAATTGTTCCATAACCAGTAACAACACCATCACCAAGGAAGTGTTTCTTTTCTTGACCGAAGTTAGTACAACGGTGTTCAACAAACATATCCAATTCTTCGAAGCTACCTTCGTCAAGAAGTTGAGCGATACGTTCGCGTGCAGTGTATTTACCTCTGTCGTGCTGTTTAGCGATTGCTTTTTCACCACCGCCAAGACGAGCCTTCTCGCGTTTCTCGATTAGCTCTTGTACTTTTTCAAGTTGATTACTCATAATATTTTATGTGTTTATGAAAGTTTAAGCTTATTCTGGTTTTTCGCAAAGTTCTGTCAATACGCCAAAAGCAGCTTTTGGGTGAACGAATGCAATATCAAGACCTTCTGCACCTTTTCTTGGAGTTTTGTCGATAAGACGGATGCCTTTTGCGTCTAATTCTTTCAAGCTCTCAGCAACGCCATTAACGTGGTATGCCATGTGGTGGATACCTTCACCGCGTTTTTCAATGAATTTGGCGATAGGGCTGTCATCAGAAGTAGCTTCCAATAATTCAATTTTAGTTTGACCTACTTTGAAAAATGCTGTTTTTACTTTTTGTTCAGCAACTTCTTCAATAGCATAGCATTTGAAACCTAAAATGTTTTCGTAAAAAGGTATAGCTTCATCAAAACTTTTAACGGCAATACCTAGATGTTCAATGTGAGTAATATCCATAATATTAATAAGTTAATAAAGTTATTTTTATGTTTTTTCTGCGCCAAACTTGACATTTGATAGCACTTAATACAAAAGTACTATAAAAATTAGTAATAACTAAGCCTTTTCATTAAAAAATACTTATGTCTTTAAACATATATAACATAATAAATCATAATAAATAATGTGTATTGACCGATGTTTTAAGATTTGTCGGAATTGTCATATTTTTTCTGCCGATATGTCAGTAATTCGGCAAAACGTCATTTGTCTTTTCTTGTCATTTAAATTTTGGCACGCGATTTGTTGTTATCTAAAGCGACGATTCTTGTAATCGTGATTTAATATGATTAATAACTAAAAAATAAATAATAATTATGAGCAAAATTATTGGTATAGACTTAGGAACTACAAACTCATGTGTAGCTGTTCTTGAAGGTAAGGACCCTGTCGTTATTCCTAATAGCGAAGGTCGAAATACAACTCCTTCTGTTGTTGCATTCGTTGACGGCGGTGAACGTAAGATTGGTGATCCTGCAAAACGTCAAGCCATAACAAACCCAACACGTACAGTTTTCTCTATTAAGAGATTCATGGGTGAAACTTATGATAGAGTTTCATGTGAAACTTCACGTGTTCCATATAAAGTTGTAAAAGGTGAAAATAACACTCCACGTGTTGATATTGACGGACGTGGTTATACTCCACAAGAAATTTCAGCAATGACTCTTCAAAAAATGAAGAAAACAGCTGAAGACTATCTTGGTCAGACAGTGACAGAAGCTGTTATCACAGTTCCTGCTTACTTTAATGACTCTCAACGTCAAGCAACTAAAGAAGCTGGTGAAATTGCAGGTTTGACAGTACGTCGTATTGTTAACGAACCAACAGCTGCAGCTTTGGCTTATGGCTTGGATAAGAGCAAAGAAGATAAGAAAATTGCAGTATTTGACCTTGGTGGTGGTACATTTGATATCTCAATCCTTGAATTAGGTGATGGTGTATTTGAAGTTAAATCAACAAACGGTGATACACACCTTGGTGGTGATGACTTTGACCACAAGATCATTGACTGGTTGGCAGAAGAATTCTTGAACGAGGAAGGTGTTGACTTGCGTCAAGATCCTATGGCTTTGCAACGTTTGAAAGAAGCTGCTGAAAAAGCTAAGATTGAATTGTCAAGCACAACATCAACTGAAATCAACTTGCCTTACATCATGCCGGTTAATGGTATTCCAAAGCACTTCGGTAAAACATTGACACGTGCAAAATTCGAACAACTTTGCGATAGCTTGATTCAAGCGACTATCGTTCCTTGTCAACAAGCATTGAAAGATGCAGATATGGCACCAAGTGAAATCGACGAAGTAATCCTTGTAGGTGGTTCAACTCGTATCCCTGCAGTTCAAAATATCGTAGAAAAATTCTTTGGTAAAGCTCCTTCAAAAGGTGTTAACCCTGATGAAGTAGTCGCAGTAGGTGCTGCTATCCAAGGTGGTGTTTTGAGTGGTGATGTAAAAGACGTCGTTTTGGTGGATGTTGTACCATTGACAGTAGGTATCGAAACATTAGGTGGCGTCATGACAAAATTGATTGAAGCTAACACTACAATTCCTACACGTAAGAGCGAAACATTCTCTACAGCTGTTGACAATCAACCATCAGTAGAAATCAACGTTCTTCAAGGTGAACGCCCAATGGCAAAAGATGACAAGTCTCTTGGCCGTTTCCACTTGGATGGAATTGCTCCTGCTCCACGTGGTATTCCTCAAATCGAAGTTACATTCGAAATCGATGCTAACGGTATCTTGAATGTGTCAGCAAAAGATAAGGCAACAGGTAAAGAACAAAGTATCCGTATCGAAGCTTCAAGCGGTTTGACAGATGAAGAAATCAAACGTATGAAAGACGAAGCTGCTGCTAATGCTGCTGCCGATGCTAAGGAAAAAGAAAGAATCGACAAAATCAATAAAGCAGACGCTGTTATCTTCCAAACTGAAAAACAATTGAAAGAACTTGGCGATAAATTCAGCGCTGACAAACGTGCTCCAATCGATGCTGCTTTGAATGAATTGAAAGAAGCTCACAAAGCACAAAACATTGATGCTATCGATCCGGCAATTGATAAATTGCAAGCTGCAATGCAAACAGCTGCTCAAGACATCTACAATGCACAACAACAAGCAGGTGGTGCACAAGGTCAACCGGGCGCAGGTGCAGGTTTCAATTCTAACGCTGGTCAACAAAATCAATCTAACAATGGCGACACTGTTCAAGATGCAGATTTTGAGGAAGTAAAATAATACGGAAAGTATTAACCTAAAATATAAAACGCTTGTAACTAATTTCAGTTACAAGCGTTTTTTTATGGTCTGAAATTTTATGTGTAGAACATTGCATGATGGCACAAAAATACATTAATGCAAGTTGGATTTAATCAGAGTCATAAAATTGCTTGATTAATTAATAAGTTTTCAACGGAGGCATGATGGCATCGGGAATATGCTCGATTTGTAGATTGTCCTCTGTCCCAGTGAGTAGGATAATGTCAAATTGTAATTCTTTATCTAGTTTACAATAGCTCAGATAAGCACGTGCACCCTCAATTAGATGGGAGACTTTCTTTGGTGTAATTACTTTCGAAATATCGTCTATTTCATTGCTTCGAGTCTTGACTTCAACAATGATAATTCGGTTGTCCTTTTCTGCAATAATATCAATTTCATTTTTGCCGAAACGCCAGTTCCTTTCACGGATGGTGTATCCTTGTTTCAGTAAGGTCTCAAAGGCTAATTCTTCGCCTTTATGACCAAATATGTTGTGTCTAGCCATGACTGGTTAATCTTTATATTTACGCAATATCATTTGACAATTCTTACAATCAAATTGGATTTGCATCTTCACGTTTCCGGACACTATATATGGATTCTTTCCAAGTACATCTTTTTTTGTCTTACGAAGACAACAGCCCAATTCACGACGTATGCAATATCTGGTAGTCATCAAAATATCATCGTCTTTAGCTCCTGCCACTTCCATTGCGGGAGCAATAGTTGTTACGCCATGAGATTCATAGAATTGTTTTGATATTTTGTTTGCTACATTATCGTTAAATGCCAATTCTGTTTTTGGAAATTGAGCATCTTTGTTTTCTTCTTTGCGATATTCAAATTTATAGGCAATCTTGCTGGCACGACTAATAGCCTCAATAGCCTCTCTTTTGATGTCACTAAGAATGGAGTTGGGAATGAACAAATCTGTAGTATCATTACAATTTAATGATTGCAGATAATAGTTCGTATTTCCTAATTTCCCAAATTGTTTTTCTCTGTTTGCCGTTTGGTCTGCTTTTGCTTTTTCATGTTCTAAATGGGTATTGACCGTTGCAGAATTGCCTTTCTCATCAGTAATTTTGGTAGCAATACCATTGGGCGTTTTGTTCAATTCAATGTTGATACCTAATTTGCGTTCTGCTGTATCTTTTGACAATAAGTCGGAAAATGCCTTGTCTGAATTTCGATAAATCGATGTGCCTTTTGGAATGGAAACCTTATCCAATGTAGAGATTTTATTTCCTGCCACTTTATTAGCTCTAAAACCTGTTAGAATGCAGTCATTATTGAAATATACCAAACCGTCACCATTAGTGATTTGTTTATTCGTATTGATGAATACATTGTTACGGTCAGCAAATTTGACTTTGCCGATATATTCACCTTGAGACTTTGGTGTATGGATTGATGCCATCGAAATTTGAGGTCGGCGAACATCAAAGAAATAATGAGTAAAACCTCGATTGAAACTTTTTTCTATTTGAGGGGTGAAGCGTAGGTCAACATTACCATAAGAACTTCTTCTGAACTTTTTGGGATGGTCTTCGCAAATAGTATTTAGAAGATTGTTGTAGTAAGCTGTGACGTTTTTGACGTATTCAATGTCTTTCAAACGGCCTTCTATCTTCAATGACTGAACGCCACAATTCAGTAGATTCTCAATATTGTCACTTTGGTTAAAGTCCTTTAATGAAAGAATATGTTTGTCCTTCATGACGACATTGCCGTTGGAGTCATATAGGTTATAGGGAAGACGACAGATTTGAGCACATTCACCACGATTGGCACTTCTGTTCTTGAATGAATAACTTGCGTTACATTTGCCACTGTAGCTGACACATAGAGCTCCATGAATGAAACATTCAATAGGTACGTTTACGGCATCACAAATCTCACCAATTTCCTGATTGGTTAATTCTCGGGCAAGTACGATTTGTGAGAAACCTACTTCTTCTAGAAACTTCGCTTTTGCTACAGCTCTGGTATCACATTGTGTACTGGCATGAAGTTGAATAGGGGGTAAGTCTAATCTCAACAAGCTCATGTCCTGTACAATGAGAGCATCTATACCAATACGATATAAATCTTTAACCAGTCTTTCTGCATCCTTTAATTCTTCGTCATAAAGGATGGTATTGACTGTGCAATATACTTTTGCGTCAAAAGTATGGGCAAATTCAACAATATCAGCCAAGTCTTCCAAACTATTCCCGGCAGCAGCTCTTGCTCCAAATTTAGAAGGACCTATATATACGGCATCAGCACCATGCTTGATTGCTTCAATCGCAATTTCCTTATTTTTCGCCGGTGCAAGTAGTTCTATTTTTCTAATATTATTGGATTTTTCTTTTCCCATTATTTATTTGATGTCTTTAATATCGTATGGTGTCTCTTGATAAACAAAATAGTTCAGCCAATTTGAGAACAAAAGATTGGCATGACTTCTCCATTTGACAATCGGTCCTAATTCTGGATTGTTGTCAATATAGTAGTTATCTGGGATATGAGGATTCATACCGCGTTTCAAATCACGGCGGTACTCATAATCTAAAGTATAAGGTGAATATTCTGAGTGCCCAGTTATGTAGATTTCTCTACCGTTTCGAGCCATGATGATATATACTCCACTTTCGTCACTTTCAGAAATAATCTTCAATTCAGGAACTTTGAGAATGTCTTCCTTCCTTACTTCGCTATGTCGGCTGTGAGGAACGTAGAATGTATCGTCAAACCCTCTGAACAAAGGATTGTTCTTTTCCAATACATGATGTTTGAACACGCCTGAAATCTTTTTGTCCAGAATATGCTTTTGTATGCCATAGTTGTGGTAAAGCCCAGCTAATGCTGCCCAACAAATGTAGATGGTAGAAGTGACATGTTTACGCGACCAGTCAATGATTGTTTCCAACTGTTTCCAATAGTCAACGTCTTCAAAATTCACCATTTCGACAGGAGCTCCAGTTACTATAAAACCATCGTAATTTGTGCTCTTGATTTCATCAAAAGATTTGTAGAACTCCTCTAAATGCTCTTTGGGGGTATTTGTCCACTCGTGACCATCAGGCAACACTAAGTCAAGCTCAATTTGAAGGGGAGTGTTAGAGATCAGACGTAACAAGTCCGTCTCTGTCATTAACTTCAAAGGCATCAAGTTTAATATTGCAATTCTCAATGGACGTATGTCTTGTGATGATGCTCGATGTTCGTCAATGACAAATATGTTTTCTTTCCTTAGCTCTTCAACTGCAGGAAGTGTGGATGGAACTCTTACCGGCATATATGATTCTATATTTTATTATAAATATCCATCGCTTGTTCTCTACCCAAATTGATTAGGTGAGGCCAATGTGCATCTGAATTGAAAATAACAGGTAGATTAAATTGCTTCAATTCTTTGAAATATCGTTCATTGGGGAAGAAGCGATGATGCTCTGCAATAGATTTAGTATTAATTTCTATTGTCAAGTTAGAAGCGCGCAGTACATCAAGTACATCATAGATTAGCATTTTGTACCAATGTTCGTCCTCAATACCTGGTTTGAAATAGTTAGCGTTTTGACTGATTTTGTCAAAATGTCCGATAATGTCAAATCCTCCACGTTCTATCATTGTGAGCGTTTGATGATAGAACATTTCAACAACATATCGAATGTCGTTTTTGAAGTATTTTCCCATCTTAACCTTGAATTTGTCAAAGCATCCGTCAGTATCAATAAATATACTGTCACATGGGACAAAATGAACAGAACTTATTTTATAATCTAAATTCAGATTGTCAAAATATTTATCGGTTGCGCCCCACAAATCACCTAAAAAATCAATCTCCATTGAAAAGAATAATTGAATTTTATCCTTGAATTCTTCTTTTAATGCCTTGAATTCTGCAATGTATTTGTCCACATCTTCTGTTGCCATATTGCATGGTGAGTCCACAGGAATAGGGGCATGGGGAGAATATCCGTAATGAGTAAAGTGTTGCTCAATGGCTGCTAGTGCAAAATCGCGCATATTAGCGTGGCCGTCGCAGTATTGAGTGTGTGAGTGAAAATTATATAAACTTGATTGTTTTGTGATTTCTTTAAAATCTATCATTATCAGTTTAGTTGTTATTTGTTCAGTTTTGACAATTCTGCGGAACGGATGTTGTTTTCCAATGCTTTTAAATCTTTGCGAGCATTTAAAATAGTCTTTTCAAGTTGCAAAATCTTGTCTGAAACTTTTTGACGATTGTTAGCTGTCGCAGAATGGTAGGTACTGCGAAGTCCTTTCAAATCTCTTGTGTTTTTATCAAGAATTGAGAGCATTTGTTCTCTTCTTTTCATCAAACTTTTGGCTTCTGCACTCTTGAACTGAGTGTAGGTCTTATATTCGATGCCATTGGTGAGGAAGAAATGAAAATCTGCATCTACATCGTCATTTTCTCGATTAATATCTTTGATTCTTTGTAGGTATTCAGTGTAATCTACGCCTTCTTGCCAAGTATCTTTGATAGACTTGACAGCTGCTAAATTACCTAGATTTTCATTGTCTTGTGAATAGTTCTTACGAATTTCATTAGGAATGAAAATGTAGATGGTCAATGAATCAGGAATTTGGTTTCTGTCAGTGGCCCACCAGCCAATTTCGGTCATTTCATCAATCACTAGAAGATATTCATTAAACGGTGAGTTGTAAGGCATTCCTATATTCTGAGGTTGAAGGAATGTGCCGTTGTCCAGGCTCTTGCGTGACATATAAATGTCGTATCCGCCTAATGAATTTTCGCCATCACAAGAGTAGTATAGAGTTGTACCGTCTGCAAGCATAAATGGATAATTGGCATTGCCATTGTCATTCAAAATGTCGCTGAGTTGAGAATACTTGTCCCATTTGTTGTTAGTCAGTTTGTAGGTCTCCATTAATCGCAAGCGATTGGTTGAGTCAGGCATTGCCCAAAGCATGCGACTATTTGATTCTGGCATAAAGACTGTGGTTTCTACTTCCGGTTTCTCATAAGGAAGGACATCTGTACTGTTCAAAGATCCAGCTTCCAGCGAAATTTTGTATTGTTTGAAGAAGTCTTTTTTATTGACATTGATACTGTCAATAATTTGTATATCCTCGACATTGTTCATCATTGACATTGCTTTTGAATGCTTCATCTTTGATGGACTCGGATTATTTGGTGCTTCCTTGTTACTCTTATTCAACTGCTCTGTATATTGTTCATATAGCTCTATGGCTTGTTTGTAATCTAATTTGCTGAATGCGATTTGTGACAAATATCTGGCTGATTCTGCAATGTTTTTGGTATGTGCATATTCCAAATATTTTACAGATTCTTCAATTTGTCCTGTTTCGTAAAGGCAGACACCTAACCATTGGTTTAGATTCGCACTGCGAGGATTGCGTTTTATTTCACGTTTAAACACTGGCATTGCTTTCTCATATTCACCCTTAAGGTATAGTTTTTTTGCTTGGTTCAAAGATATTGCATCTGCTTGAAATGATAATGAAGCTATAAAAATTAGCGACAATATTTTTATAAATTTTATCTTCATGATCTGAGTGTTTTTAATTCGTTTATTTATAGGAGTCCACTAAATTAATAAAACATTTTGTTTATTTCATCAAGGGATAACACTTTTATGACAACTTTACCATTTGGTGTGTATTTCGGTGATTTGGTCTTGTATAGGTCTGCAACCAATGCTTTCATTTCATCTTCATTCAGATATTTACCATACCTGATGGCAGCTGATTCTGCGGATGTGGTGGCTATAATTTCAGTCAGTTTGTCTGACAAACTGTTGCCTCCATTATTGACAGAGTCAATTAATTCATTTAAGAAGTCCTTAATATCCAATTCTTTTAGGCATAGTGGAACCGCATTGATCGCCCAGGAGTTATCTCCCAAGAAGGAAATTTCAAAACCTAACGATTCCATTTCTTCTTGTAATTCCTCAAGAATCAAAGTTTGTGAAGAGGTAAGATTCATCACTTCAGGAAACATAACTTTTTGAGATTCTACTATTTGTCCTTTTTTTGATTCAATCAACTTCTCGTACAAAACACGAATGTGGGCACGATGTTGGTCTATCAAAATGATGCCAGACTTGTCGAAGGTTAGAATATACTTGTTGTTGATTTGAGAATAAGTATTTCCAACTTGTGGAAGTTCATCTTTAGTATCTTCAGTTTCTTTGAAATTAAATTTAGAACCTTCAACGGCTATATTGTCATCAGGTCGAATTTCTTCAATACTGTCTTGTCGTTTTTGTTCAAAGTTCTTAAACAGCGTATCCCAATTATTTAAATTGTCATCTGTACGTTGTTTCATGAAATTGTCATCACTATTGAAAGCTGATCTTTCTACTACTCGATGTGTTGATGGTGGAGTAGTCGTTCTTCTTTCGTTGAACGGATTATAAGTCGGATCTATATTGGTTGTCGGAATGGTCAGATTGTCATTCTCTGTTCCCATTTCAGTAGGGAACTCAATCAATCCTTCTGTATCGAAATCAATAGAAGGAACAGCACTGAATTTACCCAAAGCTTCCTTAACAGCAGCAAATATAATTTGCCAAATAAGTTGTTCGTTCTCAAACTTGATTTCCGCCTTTGTGGGATGAATGTTGACATCAATAGAATCTGGTGCTACCTCAAAATTCAAGAAATAATTGGGCTGTGTATCGGATGGAATCAATTGGTCATAACAGGAAAGTACTGCCTTGTGAAAATAAGGATGGCGCATGTAGCGACCGTTAACAAAGAAATATTGAAGTGCATTTCGTTTGCGTGCATTCTCAGGACGACATACGTATCCGTTGATTTTTATCAATGAAGTCTCAGTTTCAATGGGAATCAATTGTTGGTCCATTGAACGTGAGAATAGGGAAGTGATACGTTGTTTGAATGAATCACCTGCCATTAATTGGTGCAGTGTATTATCGTTGTTCACAAGTAGAAATTCTGTGGTGTGGTTCACCAAAGCTAATTTCTCAAATTCGCGTACAATATTGCTTAATTCAACTTGTGGACTTTTTAAGAACTTTCTTCTTGCCGGAACATTGAAGAAAATGTTCTTGATCATAAAATTACAACCTTCAGGGCAGAAGTCTGCTTCTTGAGATTCAAATTCAGACGCGCTAATGCATATTTTTGTTCCCATTTCTGCACCGCGCTTCATAGTGCGCAGTTCCACTTGAGAAATAGCGGCGATTGAAGCCAAAGCCTCACCTCTAAATCCCATGGTGTGTAGTGAAAATAAATCCTTTGCATCACGAATCTTGGATGTAGAATGTCGCTCAAATGCCAATCTTGCATCGGTTTCAGACATTCCCATAC
>JAHHQT010000024.1 GCA_020026215.1 Muribaculaceae bacterium | reverse complement strand
CAGCATATAACTTCAAAAGAGCGATGAAAGCTCTTTGGGGCATACTTCAAAAAAATATGCGAGATACTGTACTTGAACAATATCTCGCAAAAATGGGCTTTTTAAGGGTCGACTAATAATATATAAATAGAGCAGAATAAGATTTCATAAATTCAATAAAATACACTACATTCGTAAAAAAATTATATTTGTGATGAAAAGAATAAGCCTTTTAATACTATCTGTATTTATCGGAATGCAAGCATTTGCATTCAGTATCGAATCAACACGCTTCCACTGTGACAAAGACACAATCAAAATCAACCAACTATTAAAAGAAGGTATCGCTGCTGATTTGTCATCATCAGGAGAATATATGGTATTCTTTGCAGAGAAACTTTTAGGAACTCCATACGTAGCTCACACATTGGAAGGAGACAAAGAATATCTAACCATCAATATCCATGAATTAGATTGCAGCACATTCATCGAAACATTGATGTCATTGACACTATCGGCACAAATGAAATCACCGACATGGTACACATTTGCTTCCAACTTGGAAAAAATCCGCTACCATTCAGGAGAATTGAACGGATACGGCTCTCGCTTGCACTATGTCAGCGCATGGGTAGTGGAAAACACATCCAGAGGAATCATAGAAGAAGTGACCAACCGTTTTCCTGATTTTGAAAACGTAGTGAAATCACTTTACTTCATGACTTCACACCGCAAATCCTATCCGGCAATGCAGGATGACGCCGTCTATGAAGACATCAAGAATTTGGAAAGCGGTTACAATATGCACATGTACCCTATTTTACCCAAAGGCGTTTTGATGAAAAAAGATGTAATTGCAGAATTCCGCAACGGTGATATCATCGCACTTACCACTAAAATCGAAGGTTTGGATGTAACTCACTTCGGTATCATTAAATTTGTAAATGGCAAACCGCACTTACTACACGCTTCGTCCAATAAAATGGAAGTGATTGTTGACAAATACGACTTGTACGAAATGCTTCGTCCTTTACGTTCCTGCACAGGTGTGAGAGTTATCCGCTTAAAGCAACAACAATAGAACAAGACGAAATATATTTTTCACAAAATAAGAACGCCCCTTTGAACAATCAAAGAGGCGTTTTCTTTATCGTATCAGTTTCGTTTTATTTACCGAAACGTTCTTTTAGACGAGCAAGCATATCTTTAGTCATAGTATCCAAATCATATTCAGGTTTCCACCCCCATTCATTGCGAGCACAAGTGTCGTCAAGTGAGTTTGGCCATGAATCTGCAATCTTTTGACGCAATGGGTCAACTTGATATTCCATTTGGAAATCCGGCATGAATTTGCGGATATTATTGTAAATGATTTCAGGATCAAAGCTCATTGAAGCAATATTGAATGAATTGCGGTGGATGAATTTTGTAGGATCAGCTTCCATGATTTCGATAGCTGCACGCAAAGCATCCGGCATATACATCATATCCATAAAAGTTCCCGCAGCAATCGGGCAGATGAATTTTTCACCTTTGGCAGCTGCGTAATAGATATCCACTGCATAGTCTGTTGTACCACCGCCCGGAGGAGTCACGTAAGAAATCAAACCCGGGAAACGAACGGAACGAGTATCCACACCGAAACGATAGAAATAATAGTCGCTCAACAATTCACCAGAAACCTTAGTCACACCATACATAGTATGAGGATTGTGGATAGTATCTTGTGGAGTTTTGTCTTTTGGAGTATCGTCACCAAAAGAGCCTATTGAACTTGGAGTAAAGACTGCACATTTTTTCTCACGGGCAACTTCCAACACATTGAAAAGTCCGCCCAAGCCAATCTTCCATGCCAATTGAGGTTTTGCTTCGGCAACGGCTGAAAGCAATGCAGCCAAGTTGTAAATAGTATCTATATGATATTTTTCGACTGCATCAGCTATTTGTTGTACATTTGTAATATCAACGATTTCAGCAGGTCCCGATTCCAACAATTCACCCTTAGGTTCTGCGCCAGGAATATAACCTGCCACAATGTTAGCACCACCATATATACCTCTCAATTTCATTGTCAGTTCCGAACCAATCTGTCCGGTTGACCCGATAATCAGCACATTTTTCATATTAATGTGATTTTAAATTATACGAAAAGCTAAAAAACGTTGAATTTAAACTTTTATACCCCTCTCTATGCGATTAGGGTAATTTATATTTTTGACAAAGGTAAATAGAATTATACATTTTGAGCATATTTTTTTCAATTATTTCTATTAAAATCAGAAAATAAGTCGCATCTTTGTTACAACTAAACAAACAAAATTATGTACGGAAAATTTCAACAATTCCTAGCCGATGAATTGGCAAACATTCAGAGTGCCGGCTTATACAAGAACGAGAGAATCATCACAACTCCTCAAAGAGCCGATATCAAAGTGAATTCAAACACAGAAGTACTAAATTTTTGTGCGAACAACTACTTAGGTCTTTCAGACAACAAACGCTTGATTGATGCTGCCAAGGCAGCTATGGACAGCCACGGATACGGTATGTCATCCGTTCGCTTCATCTGCGGTACTCAAGACCTTCACAAACAACTCGAAGCTGCTATCTCAGATTATTTCAAAACTGAAGATACCATTTTATATGCTGCTTGTTTTGATGCAAACGGTGGTTTATTCGAACCGCTTTTGAACGAAGAAGACGCTATCATCTCCGACTCATTGAACCACGCATCAATCATTGACGGTGTAAGACTTTGCAAGGCAAAACGTTATCGCTACGCTAACGCAAATATGGAAGAATTGGAAAAATGCCTGCAAGAAGCTCAGGCACAACGCCACCGCATCATCGCAACAGACGGTGTATTCTCTATGGACGGTAACGTTGCTCCAATCGACAAGATTTGCGAATTGGCAGAAAAATATGACGCATTGGTAATGGTGGACGAATCTCACTCTGCCGGTGTTGTCGGTCCTACAGGTCATGGTGTCGCTGAACAATTCAACGCTTACGGCCGTATCGACATCTTCACAGGTACATTAGGAAAGGCATTCGGTGGTGCCATGGGTGGTTTCACTACTGGTAGAAAAGAAATCATCGACATGCTTCGTCAACGCTCACGCCCTTACTTGTTCTCTAACTCTGTAGCACCTGCTATCGTTGGAGCAAGTTTGGAAATGTTCAAGATGTTGAAAGAGAGCAATGCTTTGCATGACAAATTGATGACAAACGTCAACTACTTCCGCGACAAAATGTTGGCAGCAGGTTTCGACATCAAGCCAACTCAATCTGCTATCTGTGCAGTAATGCTTTACGATGCAGAATTATCACAACGCTTTGCAGCCAAGATGCAAGAAGAAGGCATCTATGTTACCGGTTTCTTCTACCCTGTCGTTCCAAAAGGACAAGCACGTATCCGCGTACAACTTTCAGCAGGTCACGAAATCGAACATTTGGATAAAGCCATCGCAGCATTTATCAAAGTTGGAAAAGAATTGAAAGTTATCAAATAAGAGAAATTTTTCTCAAACCATAAAAAACGTCCGTTTGAAGCAAATTCAAAACGGACGTTTCTTTTTATAAACAAATAATAAATTCTTCTCTGAAGGCAAAACGGATTATTTCACCCTTTCAAAATCATAATTTACCAAATATACAAAAAAATTTCGACATAGCCGAATCAATTAGACTTATACTCTAAATTCGCAGACTAATCAACCACATTATAAATCTCTGCAATAATCTGAATTACTCAAAGATAATCACTAAATTTGTATCAAACTTTACTACAAACGTAAAAACTAATATTTATGAAACGAATACTATTTTCCACGCTCTCTCTTATATTTGGCATTCTCTGCCTTTCCGCTCAACTTTCACTGCCCGCCATCATTTCCGACGGTATGGTACTACAACAAAACGCCAAGGCTGTGCTATGGGGAAAAGCCACTCCTAATAGTTGGGTGGCCATCACCTCTTCATGGGAAAAGACTACAAAAGTACAAGCCGATGAAAACGGCAGATGGCGCACCAAAATCAAGACACCCAAGAGCGCTACAGAGCAAACATTGACCTTCAAAACTGAAAAAGAAAAAATCACTGTCAATCATATCCTCATCGGTGAAGTATGGCTTTGCAGCGGTCAGAGCAATATGGAATATACCGTGGGCAAACAAGGCGACTGGAGAACAGGTATGTTGAGTTTCGACAAAGACATCAAAGACGCCGATTATCCCTATATCCACCTTTTCCAAGTGGACAAAACATTCTCATTCGACGGTCCGCGCGATGATTGCAAAGGACATTGGATGGTCTGCAACACCGACAATATCTATAATTTTTCAGCTATTGCCTTCTTGTTCGGCCGCGAGATGTACAAGCACCTCAACTGCCCGATGGGAATCATCGAATCCTCATGGGGCGGTTCTCACGCTGAATCCTGGACCAAGCCCGAAGTAATGAAAGGCAATCCGCTATATACCAAAGTCATAGAGCGGTTCACCTATGAGAACATGAAAAAGAACCAATGGTTTCACAAAATACCGGGAATGCTTTGGAATAGTATCATTGAACCAATATTGGGTTATACCGTAAAAGGAAACATTTGGTATCAGGGAGAATCCAACGCACCACGCCACGAACAATATCAGGAAGTATTTACCAACATGATAGATTCTTGGCGCAAGGAATGGGGACAACGCCTACCTTTCTATTACGTAATGGCAGCCCCTCACTCCACTCAAAACGGATGGTTGCGCGAAGCCCAACTTCGCACATGGACTGACGGGAAAGTCAAAGACATAGGACTGTCAACCGTCATTGATGCCGGCGACTCTCTTGACTTACATCCACGCGATAAGGTTAAGCCTGCCAAACGTCTTACAGCATGGGCTTTGGCAAAAGAATACAAAAAAGATATTCCATACCTAGGTCCAATTTTCAAGTCCTATAAAATTGAAGGCAACTGCATTAGAATAAAATTTGACCATGCCGAAGGCCTCTACAAACAAGGCAACGTAGTCAACGACCTTTGGATAGCCGGGGAAGACAAAATATTCCACAAGGCAACAGCGTGGTTTGACGGTAACACCATCAGTGTTTCTGCCAAAGAAGTACCCCACCCCGTAGCCGTAAGATATTGCTACAGCAACTATTGCAAGGGCAACATCTACAACAAGTATGACATTCCTGCCTATCCGTTCCGCACGGACAACTGGTAAAGGCTATGCATTTAAGGAAAAAGGAAGGATATATTTCCAGTTTTGCAACAAATTAAGGATATACTTCTTATTTTTTGATTTGAAACAAAACAAATTTCAAATTGAAATTCGTATCTTTGCGAAAAACCGATAATAAATTATAACAATATGACAACGACACATAGCAGTATTCATAAACTGAACATCGAAAACGACCTTCGTTATCTTCAATTGTTGTCTCGTCTGTTTCCCACTATTGCATCGGCGAGTACAGAAATTATCAACCTTGAAGCAATCCTTAACTTGCCTAAGGGAACAGAGCACTTTCTAACTGACATTCATGGAGAATACGAAGCATTCCAACATGTGTTGAAGAATGCGTCAGGCTCAATCAAGCGTAAAGTCAATGAGATTTTCGGAAATACACTGCGAGAATCAGAAAAGAAGGAGCTATGTACACTCATTTATTATCCCGAAGAAAAACTACAACTTGTAAAGGGAAAAGAAGATGACATTGACGACTGGTATCTTACCACATTGAACCAATTGGTGAGAGTTTGCCAGAATGTATCGTCTAAATACACACGTTCTAAAGTAAGAAAATCACTACCTGCCGATTTCTCTTACATCATCCAGGAGTTATTGCACGAATCAAGCGATGACCCAAACAAACAGGCTTACATTACCAAGATTGTCAGCACAATCATTTCCATCAACAGAGCAGATGATTTTATCATTGCCATGTGTAATTTGATACAACGTCTGACTATCGACTCTCTACATATTGTGGGCGACATCTACGACCGTGGTCCTGGTGCCCACATCATCATGGATACCTTGTGCAACTATCACAACTTCGATATTCAATGGGGTAACCACGACTTATTATGGATGGGTGCAGCATCGGGCAACAACAGCTGTATTGCCAACGTAATCCGTATCTGCATGCGCTACGGCAACCTGACCACTTTGGAAGAAGGCTACGGCATCAATCTATTGCCATTGGCAACCTTTGCCATGGACGTCTATGCCAACGACCCTTGCACCATGTTTGCCGCCAAACAAAGATTTGCCGACAAGAGCTATCCAGAAAAGACATTGCGTCTGATTGCACAAATGCACAAGGCTATCACTATCATCCAATTCAAATTGGAAGCAAACATCATCAAGCGCAGACCGGAATTCGGAATGGACGACCGCCTATTGTTGGATAAGATTGACTATACCAACGGCACAATTACTATTGACGGCAACACCTACGATTTGTTGGACAAAGCATTCCCAACTATCGACCCGAACGATCCATACAAATTGACTGAAGAAGAAAATGAATTAATTGAAAAATTGCACAAATCATTCATCAACAGTGAGAAGTTACAAAAACACATTCGCTGTTTGTTCACCTTCGGTAGCATGTATTTGGTTTGCAACAACAACCTTTTGTTCCACGCTTCCGTTCCATTGAACGAAGACGGAACATTCAAGGATGTAACTATCAACAACAAAAAATATTCAGGCAAACACTTGTTGGACAAAGTTGACCAATTAGTACGCAATGCCTACTTCGACGAAGATACAAGCGAAACAAGTTTTGCTAAAGACTATATCTGGTATCTATGGTGTGGTCCAGATTCACCATCATTCGACAAGACCAAGATGGCCACTTTCGAGCGTTACTTCATTGCCGACAAGGGATTGCACAAAGAATGGAAAGGCAAATACTACGAGCTTCGTGACAAAGAAGAAACTTGTATTAATATTCTTCGTGAATTTGGCATTACTGACGTTGAACACGCACACATCATCAACGGTCACGTTCCAGTCAAGACCATTAAGGGCGAACAACCTATCAAGGCTAACGGCAAGATGCTTGTCATCGACGGTGGTTTCTCTAAAGCCTACCAACCTGAAACAGGTATTGCCGGTTATACATTGGTATTCCACTCACGCGCTTTACAATTAGTCCAACATGAACCTTTTGAATCTCGACAAAAAGCGATTGAAGAAGGTTTGGACATTAAGTCAAACACTTTCTTGGTTGAATTCAACAGTCAACGCATGATGGTAAAAGACACAGACAAAGGAAAAGAATTGATTACTCAAATCAACGACTTGAAAAAATTGTTGTCAGCATACCGTCTGGGCCTAATTAAGGAAAAGAATTAATTTTTTTACAATTAGCATTTTCCGTTGACCGAGGCACATCAAGGCAAGAAAAATAGTCAACGATAAATATTCAAAGGTGTTCAACCAACTGTAAAGAGAGTTGAAACCTTACATCAAACGAAACAGAAAAAAAGCGTGAACACGTTCACTCTCTTTTTTATTTTAATCCACAAGATACTGACGGAGAAATAATTCAATATCAAAGAAACCCTACTGAATGGTTTCTCAACGCTTTTACATCGTAGCAATAACTTTCTTATTTTACAAACGATAGTTCCTTTTCAAAGGAAGAACTTATTTTATGATTAACAAATAATTATATAAAAAAGCATGTCAGAAAATAATTCCAGACATGCCCAAATTCGATTCATATTCGTTTATTCTTTCAAATTATCAATCAGCCATTGCACCCCTTCGGTAGCCTTCATCGGCAACACATGGACTGCTGTTCCTTCTGGGATTGGAGCCGGGCGAGGGTCAATATAATAAACAGGCGTACCCGGTTTCACATAGTATAATAATGAAGCCGCAGGATAAACATTCAACGAAGTACCAATTACCACAAATATATCTGCTTCCTTTGCCAATTCAGTAGCCTTAGTAAAGTTAGGCACATCTTCCTGAAAAAATACGATATGCGGACGAACAGGGTCACCATACTCATCACGCGTATCCACGGAAGTCTCCAAATTATCAGAAGTAAGCGTATAAACCCTGTCCTCGTGTTTCAACGAACGGACTTTCATCAGCTCTCCATGAAGGTGCAAAACATTCTTGCTGCCTGCACGTTCGTGCAAATCATCAATATTTTGGGTAATGACACGCACATCAAAACGCTCTTCCAACTGATGCAAGCCAATATGAGCAAAGTTTGGCTTACAAGTCACCAACTGTTTGCGACGTTCGTTATAGAATTTATGTATCAAGGCTGGATTCTTCAAAAATCCGTCATGACTTGCCACTTCCATTACGGGATATTTTTCCCATAGTCCACCGGCATCACGGAAAGTAGATATACCACTTTCAGCACTGATACCTGCGCCTGAAGAAATCACCAATTTTTTCATAGTACAATCTTTTTAGTAAAGATACAAAAATAAAATCGATTCCACCAGAGCAGAATCGATTTTTATAAGTTCAGGCAAAGCCCAAGTTTGACCGAAGCCAACTTCTATACAAAAGGTACTTGAGTAAGGAATTCAGCAAATTTTTCAGTCATTTCCTGAATTGGCTTTGAAATCATCGGTTTGATAATTGGATTCAATTCAATTTTTGTTTCCACATGAGCCTTGGTAGTTGATTCACCGTCGGCAGCCATTAGCATATCAATAGAAAATGGAAGTGGAGAAGAAATTGATTCCAATGAAATTTTCTCATTCTCGACACGTTTTGTTATTTTGAATGTGATATCGCCCACTTGTGGAGTCACAATGGTAATTACATCTCCATCCAACTTGATATTCACCTTTCCCTTAACTTCAGAAGGAATATTATCAGCAATATTTTTAAAACCCTCGGGATGAGACAAACGTTGATATACAGTATTTACATCTGCGTTGATGATTCTCTCAGTACTTTTGAATGTTGCCATAAAATTTATTCGTCAATAGTTTTGTTTGGAGACCAAGTTTCAGGATCTTCGCGCCATTGTTTCAAAGTCTCTACATCTTCATCTTTAATATAATCGATATCAAGGGCAGCGCTAAGCATTGCTGTATAGTTGCTCAAAGTAATCAATTTAACATCTGCTTTTTTGAAGTTTTCAACAGCAATTGGGAATTGATAAGAGAAGATTGCAACCATTCCGACAACTTCAGCCCCTGCATTACGGATAGCTTGTACTGCTTTCAAGCTACTGCCGCCGGTTGAAATTAAATCTTCAATAACAACGACCTTTTGACCTGGTTTCAAATTACCTTCAATCAAGTTTTCTAAACCATGATCTTTTGGAGATGAACGAACATAGATGTAAGGGAGGCCCATAGTATCGGCAACCAATGCACCTTGTGCAATTGCACCTGTAGCGACTCCGGCAACAACTTCTGCGTCACCGAAATTTTCCATAATTGTCTTTGTCAACTCAACTTTAATAAAGTTTCTGACTTCCGGATAAGATAAAGTTTTGCGATTGTCAGTGTAAATAGGAGAATTCCATCCTGATGCCCAAGTAAATGGATTGTCCGGTTGTAATTTAATTGCACTGATTTTCAACAGTTTTTCTGATAAAATACGTTCAACTTGCTTCATTATTGATAGATTGTTAGTGATTAGTAGCAGTTTTATATTTTTTTCGTTAAATGCTATAGTCTGGCACTAAAAAATTTTCTCACAAAGATAAGACTTTTGGCAATTTTTTCAAACGAAATTCATCATTTTTATGACAGACAGACTAAAAAAAGTAATGGTATTGTGGAACTACCTTTCCGCCAATGCCAATGAAAGGATTTTAACACCCCTAACGCCTGCTTTTTCAAGCTCGTCACAACACTCCATCAGCGTTGCTCCTGTGGTGATGACATCATCTATCAAAAGCACTTGTTTCCCTGTTATATTTTTGTTAATTCCAAACACACCTTTAACATTATTTTTACGCTGATCAGCTGTTTTTGCAGTCTGTGTCTTATGCGGTTTCACAGCCTCCACCACTTCTTCAATCGGCAATCCTGAGATTTCGGAAACGCCCTTTGCAATGTACCAACTTTGGTTATAACCGCGTTCTCTCTGTTTTTTTCGATGCAAAGGAATGGGAACAATAAAGTCAATCCCATCAAAATAGTTGACTTCGAGCAGTTCTTGGGCAAAGATTCGAGCCAAAGCCGTACCCATTTCGGGCTTGTTACGATATTTTATGTCCTTGATTATTTCAGAATATTTACTGTAACGGCTGTATTTGAAAAAGGAAACACCATGCTTCACAATTCTGCACCCCAAGAACAAGTCATCCACTTCGCTCATCACACCCCGTTGCATCCGCACACGCGGCAAGGCATGGAAACAAGTATCACAAATAAACCTTTCATCCCCGACCAAGTGTTTTTCACAAACGGCGCAACAATGAGGAAAGAAGAATTCAACAATCCCCTCTTTAATGTTTCTTATGGCATTTTCAAATTTCATTCCATTGAATAGTCAAAATCGTCTGCTCCGACAATCAGTTGCGAAATGACAGGCAAAGCCAAGTCGGGCTCAAATCCTCGGGAAGAAGCATAGCGGAACAATCCCGATGTCAGTTTGTAGGGATTGGTTTCGGTCTGCGAACGCAATTTGTTTTTCAACAAGGCGGTCAAGTTCTCCTTATATTCCTCTTCATCAATTTGAGCGATGGCATCCTCAATCAAATTCTCAGGAATACCGTTGCAATGCAGGGTATAACGGATTTTCCTGCGTCCCCAATAATCGAAACATACCTTATCGTGCACAAAAGCCTCAGCATATCGTTTTTCGTCAATGAAGCCACTGTCAGTAAGATTTTCCACCACCTGATGCGCCATTTCAGCCGATGCACCCCATTGTCGCAACTTGCGGTTAATTTCCGCAGGAGCATGTTCGGCACGCACGCACAAATTGGTAGCACGGGCAAAAGCATTATCATAGTTCAATTCTTTCTTTGCCATAATCAGTCTGCCTGTTTGGTTGCCTTTACAAATCGGTAATTTCCATAAAAATCGCGGATGGCATCAATGTCCTTATATCCCAAAGAATTCAGCATTTCCACGATTTCCCGATGAAAGGCTCGGTTAATTTCAAAATAGAGATGACCTCCGTTTTTCAACGCCACAGTTCCGTATTCCGCCAATGGACGATAGAATTTCAACGGGTCATTATTCGGCACGAACAATGCTGTGGGCGGTTCATAATCAAGCACATTTGAATCCATCTGCTCACGCTCGGACTCAATGATATAAGGAGGATTGCTGACGATAATATCCCATGAATTTTCCACAGGTTGCAAAGTCAGAATATCCTGCTTTTTGAAGCATACTTTCGCCTTCAAATCCTCGGCATTTTGTTCAGCACGCTGTAAAGCACCGTCAGAAACATCAATCGCCGTCACATCAGCAAATTTCAAAGCCAATGCCAACGAAATGGCAATACAACCACTTCCAGTTCCTGCATCCAAAACCTGCAAGTCCGAAGCCTTGTTTTCTGCCACTATCAAATCGACAAGTTCCTCTGTCTCAGGACGTGGAATTAAAGTAAATTCATTCACGCCAAAATCATAACCATAGAAGTGCGCTGTGCCGAAAATATATTGAATCGGGCAATCGTCCAACAATTGGTCGATTACTTTTCCTATTTTTTCAACAATAAAATCGGGTAAAATACTATCTTTGTGCATCAATATATCCACCGGCTCATAATTCATCAAATGGCGGAAAATAATGCGGACAAAACCGTCGATTTCCCCACGTGAATATTTGTCGGCCAAACGTTGGCGAATAGCCACTATGGCCTGATGGATTGTAACCTCGTTGTTCATACGACAAAAATAATTAAAAAATTCCCTACAAGAATGAATATAGACGAAAAATATATGCACCGTGCCTTGCAATTGGCGGCTTTAGGCAATGGCTCTGTTTCCCCCAATCCGATGGTGGGCGCAGTGATTGTCCATAATGGCAAAATCATAGGCGAAGGCTATCACCGTCAAATTGGCAAAGCGCATGCAGAAGTGAATGCCGTCAATTCCGTCAAGGAATGCGACCAAGACAAATTCAAGGAAAGCACCATCTACGTTACCCTCGAACCTTGTTCGCACTACGGCAAGACTCCTCCTTGCAGTAAACTGTTGATTGAAAAAGGAATCAAGCGTGTTGTGGTAGGCTGTCTCGACCCTTTCAAGGAAGTGAGTGGGCGTGGCATCAAAATGCTGAAAGAAGCAGGTTGCGAAGTAGTCACAGGTGTGCTGGAAAAGGAATGCAAGGCGATGAACAAGAAGTTTATGACCGCCCACACCCTTCAACGCCCGTATATCTTGTTGAAATGGGCAGAAAGCATGGACGGATTCATTGACAAGAAACGCGAAAACGGAGCAACAGCAACCCCTGTTTCATCGTCTGTCACCTCCGTTTTTGTTCACAAACTCCGTACAGAATACGATGCCATTATGGTAGGTGGAAACACTGCCCTATTGGACAATCCGTCACTGACCACACGCCTTTGGCACGGCCGCAATCCAAAGAGAGTAGTAGTATGGCGCAATCACCCGATTGACAGCAATTTAAAATTATTACAAGATGGCTTAGAAACAGAAGTCATCAACACCAAAGGCCAAGATTTACAAGAAGTGATGCACGGACTTTACAACCGAGGAATCACCTCAATCATCATCGAAGGCGGTGCAAAATTACTGCAATCTTTCCTTGAAATAGAACTATTCGACGAAATCAGAGTGGAAATTGGGAAAGTACCATTTTTCGACGGCACAAAAGCTCCGATTTTGCCACAAAATGTAAAGCTCGTTCACGAAGAGACCTTCGGTTTCCAACGAATTTTGACCTATGAGCCTTAATTTTGACAGTTGCAACAAATAAAAAATCTTAATATCAATCAATTTTTATTTTAGTTTGACTGTTTAACACATTTTCATTACGAGGATTTGCAAAATAATTTTAACTTTGCACTTTAAATCGTGACTTATAAGTAAAGATGAAAAAATTAAACCCTATATATGCTCTACTGACAGCATTAATAATCTCAGTATCATTTTCATGCAATTCGGATGACGACGAATTTTCTAACGGAGAACCAGTTAACCTATCTTCCAGCACTTTAGTAAAAGAATTTGCCTTAGACGACAACGATTCTATCTTGGCAGACCTGGACTCTGTATTTTTTGCAATCGATGTGAAAAACAGAATCATCTACAACCCGGATTCTCTTCCTAAAGGCACTAAAATCAACCGCTTGGTGGCAAACATCAGCTATGACCCGACTTCAAAAGGTGAAATCAAGATTACAGGTGCCCAAACAATGCGCGACACAACTTACTCTTACGACACTCAAAGTTCTGACAGCATTGACTTTACAGGAAACGTATTCATCACAATTACTGCAGGTGACGGCATTACTACAAAACAATACCGAATCAAGGTGAACGTGCACAACATGAAACCTGATTCTCTTTACTGGAATCAAATGGCTCGTAGGAACTTGCCTGCCCGCACTTCAAACCTTATCAAACAAAAGACCGTCAAAAAGGGCGACTTGCTTTATTGCCTAATTGAGGAAAAAGACGGCTACACTTTGTCAACCATTGACAATCCAAGTTCCAATAAATGGACTATCAAGAGCTTGAAGATGGACTTCACACCGAAAGTGAGCAGCTTCAATGCCACAACCGATGCTCTTTACATTCTTTCTTCAACCAACGAATTATACACATCGACTGACGGCTTCAACTGGACAAACACAGGCAAGAAGCTGTATTCAATCGTAGGTAACTACAACGATGTGGTTCTTGGTGTTTCTGAAGAAAACGGAAAATATTATCACGATTACTATTCAGCAAAAGGTACAACATTGACCAAACAGGAAGTTGACCCTGAATTTCCAATTTCAGGCCACTCCCAATGCTTGTCAATGGAAAACGAATGGAGCTACACCAACCAATCAGTGGTATTGGGCGGTCGTTGCGCCAATAATGAATTGACAGGCAGTGCATGGGGATTCGACGGTGAAAACTGGGGCGAAATCACAAGACACGCCATTCCTGGCTATAACTACCCTACTTTGTTCCGCTATACTCAATTCACAGGCAAAGACTACAACAAAAAAGCATATCCGGTTTGGATTGCAATGGGCGGTATCGATGGTCAAGGCAAATTGTCAAAGAAAGTCTATGTTTCGTTCGACAACTGCATCACCTGGAAAGAAGGAGACGAACTATTGCAATTACCTGAATATATCAGAGCATTCAGCCAGTCACAGGCATTTGTTTTCAACACAACAATGGAAACTCGTAGCATGAACTACGGCTGGACAGCAATGCCATCACGCAAATTGCCGGGATGGTGGACAATCGGAACTAACGGCACTCGTGCTTCACAACCGATTGAAACTTGGGAATGTCCTTACATCTATCTATTCGGAGGAATGGGAGAAAACGGATTGATGAACAATATTTGGAAGGGCGTGATTAACCGTCTTTCTTTTAAACCAATTATATAATATAATTAAAACGGATTTTTGTCGTTTGTATATTAGAGATACAACGCAAAATTTACATGAAAAGTTTTAAGACAAGACATATTATAAATCGTTTGATTGTATTGTTTATAATTGCAATCACCGCAAATACTGCCGCTGCACAAGACTATCGCTACGAAGTCGGAATTGGTGGTGGTATTAGTGGTTATTTAGGAGACTTGAATCAGAGTAATGTGCTAAAGAATCCGGGAATGGCAGCTGAAGGCATTTTCAGATACTTGATTGGACAGCGCTTTGCCGTAAAAGGAAGTTTTGCATTCGCACAAATTAGCGGTGATGCCAAACAGTTCAGCAATGAATTCCCTAACGGCAAAGATTACAAATTCGAAAGCAATTACTATGACTTGGGCGCATCCTTTGAATTTAACTTTTTAAACTACGGTTTAAATAACGATTATAGAAACTTGAAAAGAATTACCCCATACATTTCATTAGGTATGGGCGTGACCTATTCAAGCGGTAAACAATTTAATATGAACATTCCCATCGGGCTGGGTGCAAAATTCAAAATGGCACCACGCTGGAACATGGGATTGGAAATGCGCGCAAGAATGATGCTCGGCGACAAAATCGACAACCATTCCGACTTGTACGAAGTGAAGAGCTCATTCTTAAAAAATACAGACTGGTGTCCTACGTTAATGATTAGCATCACCTACAACTTCGGTGAAATATGCAAAACGTGTCACTATGTAGATTAGAAAAATTAAAATAATAATATAGAAGGCTATATCTATGTCATTAGAAGAAAAAATGAAAGAAATCAGCTGCAAGAAGCTACCTCAGCACGTTGCAGTGATCATGGACGGTAACGGACGTTGGGCTAAACAACGCAACCTTGACCGTTCTTACGGACATATTGAAGGCGTTAGTGCAGTAAGACGCGTTACAGAAATAGCCTCAGACCTTGGTGTCAAATACTTGACACTCTACACTTTCTCTACCGAGAACTGGAACAGACCGAAAGAGGAAGTAGATGCCTTGATGCACTTGATTTCAATGGCAATAGAGAAAGAGACACCGGATTTGATTAAAAACAATGTGAAACTACGCTTAATCGGTGATATGTCGCGTATCCCCGAATATGCTCTCGAGAGACTGGAGAACTGTAAGAAAGCAACAGCACATTGCACAGGATTGAATATGATTTTGGCCATCAGTTATTCTTCACGTTGGGAAATAATTGAGGCTGCAAAGAAAATAGCCAAACAATACAAAAACGGAGAAATCGAAGAAAGTCAAATCAACGAGGAGCTTATCTCCAACAGTTTGACAACCGCCGAAATCCCTGATCCGGATTTGTTGATACGCACAGGAGGTGATTACAGAATCAGCAACTATTTGTTGTGGCAAATCGCCTACACAGAACTTAACTTTTCACCGAAGTTCTGGCCTGACTATACAAAAGAGGATTTTTGCGATGCAATCATCCAATTCCAATCTCGTGAACGCAGATTCGGCAAAACAAGCGAACAAATTAAATAAGGACTTACAAAAACTTGACGATATACCAGTAATAATATGAGATCAAAAATATTACTATTTCTCTTAGGAATAATTCTATGTTCAACAGGTTCATTGAATGCTGCTGAACAAAATGATACTATATACAACCCTAACATCATCTTCTCGGGCATGCCGAAGACCTATGAAATTGCAGGTATCCGCGTGACCGGTATCCAAAACTACGATGATTATGTTGTCATAGGTTATTCAGGTCTTACTGTTGGTGACAGAATCCAAATTCCTGGTGATGAAATCACTTCAGCAGCCAAACGTTTCTGGCGTCAAGGCTTGTTCTCAAAAATCCAAATCCGCGTCGAAAAGATTTGCGGTGACAAAGCATGGTTGCTATTCGATTTGCGTCAACAACCTCGTATTTCAGCAATCAACTACTTCGGTACAAAGAAAAGCGAAAAAGAAGATATTGAAGAACGCTTGAACTTGATGATTGGCAACCAAATCACACCTAACATTGTGAACCGTGCCAAAGACATCATCATGGCTTACTTCAAGCAAAAAGGTTTCGGTAATGCCACTGTTGACATTGACTTGGTATCTGACCTTAGCAAGGAAAACGAAAAAATCGTCAATATCAACATCAACAAGCACGAAAAGGTAAAAGTACACAAGATTTATATCGAAGGAAACAAAGTTCTTTCTAACAAGAAGTTACAACGTGTCATGAAAAAGACCAACGAAAAGAAAAAATTCGTCAATCTTTTCCGTCAAAAGAAATTCGTTGAACAAGACTACGAAACAGATAAAGGACTCATCATTAAAAAATACAACGAATTGGGTTATCGTGATGCACGCATCGTCAGCGACAGCGTTTCATTCTACAATGACAAATACGTTGATGTTCACTTGACAGTGGAAGAAGGACAACAATACTTCATTTCCGACATTACATGGGCAGGTAACACCATCTATCCTTCAAGCACATTGGACGACTTGTTGGGCATGAAAGCCGGTGACGTTTACAACCAGACTTTGTTGAACAAACGCACTATGGAAGACGAGGATGCCGTTGCCAACCTATATATGAACAATGGTTACTTGTTCTTCCAATTGGTTCCAATCGAATCAAGAATCGAAGGCGACTCCATCGCATTGGAAATGCGTGTCATCGAAGGTCCACAAGCACGTATCAACAATATCGTCATCAATGGTAACGACCGTTTGTATGAAAAGGTAATCCGTCGTGAATTGCACGTTCGTCCGGGCGAGTTGTTCTCTAAGGAAGACTTGCAGCGTTCAGCACGTGAAATTGCACAAACAGGTCACTTCGACCCTGAAACCATGGATATCCGCCCTGAGCCAAACGGCGATAATGGTACAGTGGACTTGATTTTCAATTTGCAGTCAAAGAACAATGACCAAATCGAACTTTCTGCTGGTTGGGGCCAAACAGGTGTCATCGGTAAGGTGGCATTGAAATTCACCAACTTCTCTATCAAGAACTTATTCAAACCAAAATCATACAAGGGTATCATTCCTCAAGGTGAAGGTCAAACATTTACCATCAGTGCCCAAACCAATGCGAAGTACTACCAAGCCTACAGTGTATCCTTCTTGGATCCTTGGTTCGGTGGCAAACGACCTAACTCTCTTTCTGTATCAGGTTACTATTCTCGCCAAACTGGTGTAAACAGCAACTTCTACAACCGTAACTACTACAACGGCGGTATCTACAATCCGATGAACAATATGTACGGATATGGCTACGGATATGGTTATGGAAACGGTATGTATGGTGACTGGTATCAAAACAGTATTGAAAACGCATACGATAAGAACAAATACTTGCAAATGGCAGGTATCTCTTTGGGATTCGGCAAACGTTTGAACTGGCCGGACAACTACTTTACATTCTCGGCTCAAGTTTCCTATAACTGGTATCACTTGAAGAACTGGGAATACTTGTACTACATGAACAACGGTACATCAAACGCATTTGTAGTGAACTTCTCATTTGCCCGTAACAGTATTGATAACCCGTTGTACACACGTCGCGGTAGCCAATTCTCATTGGATTTGGCATTGACACCTCCTGTTTCATTGTTCTCTGACAAGAACTGGAAAAAACTTGCCGAAACCAACACTCAGGATTCAAAGAAGGAAATGTACAAATGGATTGAATACTGGAAACTTAAATTCAAGGCTCGTACCTATACTCCGCTTACCGACCCGAACTCAAAATGGACATTGGTGTTGATGACTCGTGCCGACATCGGTTTGTTAGGTAGCTACAACAAATACTTGAAATCTCCGTTCGAAACCTTCTATGTCGGTGGTGACGGTATGTCAGGAAGCTACGGTTACGCACAAGAAACTATCGCATTGCGTGGTTATGACAACGGTTCATTCACTCCATGGACAAAAGACGGTTACGCTTACACTCGTTTCGTAATGGAGCTTCACTTCCCGTTCATGCTTCAACCAAGTACCACTATCTATGGTTTGGCATTTGTTGAAGGCGGTAACGCTTGGACAGATGTGAAAGACTTCTCACCATTTAACTTGAAACGTTCAGCCGGAGCCGGTGTACGTATCTTCTTGCCGATGGTTGGTATGATGGGTATTGACTGGGCATACGGTTTCGATACCGTTTACGGCGACAAGGGTGGCAGTCACTTCCACTTCATCTTAGGTCAGGAATTCTAATTTTAAGAAGTTTTTATTACCTTATAATAAACCTTATGACCTTTTTTTGGTCATATATGAAAACAAATTAATAACGACATGAGAAAATTATTCATAACAGCAATATTTGCTACTATCTGTGCAGCAGGTGCATTTGCACAAAAATATGCATTGGTTGACATGGAATATATCTTGAAGAATATTCCTCAGTACGAAATGGCAAACGAGCAATTGAAACAAGTTTCATTGCGTTGGCAAAAAGAAGTGGAAACAATTTCCAAAGAAGCTGAAACGCTTTTCAAGAACTACCAAAGCGACCAAGTCTTCTTAACCGATGAACAAAAGAAAAAGAAAGAAGAAGAAATCGTAGCCAAGGAAAAGGAAGCAGCTGAATTGCAAGCCAAATATTTCGGACCACAAGGCGAATTGTACAAAAAACGCCAATCATTGATTGAACCAATCCAAGACGATATTTACGAAGCCGTAAAGAAAGTTTCTGAAGAAAAAGGCTTCCAAGTCATCTTCGACAGAGCCTCTTCAGCCGGTATCATTTTTGCTTCTCCAAGAATTGATGTCAGCAATTTGGTTCTTGCCAAACTCGGCTATTCAAAAGACTAGTATATAGCTTATTTTATTCCGTTATTACTATAGTTTTAATAATATAAATACTATATTTGCAGTAGAAATAATAATTAAAAAATTAAATATGTTAAAGAAAATTTTATTGGCAGTATTCATTGCTGCACCAATGTGTCTGTTTGCCCAAAAATTTGGCTACGTAAATTCACAAGAGATTTTCGGCTTGATGCCAGAAGTTAAAACAGCAGAAGCTTCTTTAGTAGAAGTATCTAAAAAATACGAAACTGAATTCAACGCACTTCAAGAAGAATACAAAAAGAAATTCGGTGAATACCAAGCTTTGGCTAAAGATACTCCAGCTTCAATCAAAGAACGCCGTGAACAAGAATTGATGGAATTGCAAAACAAAATCCAAAACTTCCAAGAAGTAGCTGGTCAAGACATGCAACGTCAACAACAAACTTTGCTTGCTCCGATCCAAGAAAAAATCCGTGCTGCTATCCAAGCTGTCGGTAAAGAAAACGGTTTCACTTTCATCTTCGACGAAGTAGTTCCTTTGTACACAGGTGCTGATGTTGTTGACATCTCAACAATGGTAAAAACAAAACTTAACTTGAAAGCAACTGCTCCTGCAACTACTCCTGCTAAATAATAGCAGTCAAGTCTATAAAAAGGAAAAATAAGTGTTGGGAATCATCCCGACACTTATTTTTTTGTTCCTACCCCATAAGATAGAACAAAGGGCGAAACAAGACTTATCACTCGTTTCGCCCTTTGTTTGGTTCTGACAAAAGAATCCCTATTTTACAGGAATCTTATCTATACGTTTTTGATGACGACCACCTTCAAACGGAGTTTCCATGAATACTTTCAACATTTCGATAGCTTCTTCGTTAGAAACGAATCTGCCCGGCATTGCAAGCACGTTGGCATCATTGTGTTGACGAGCCAATTTTGCAATTTCAGGGATCCAGCACAATGCAGCACGAATGCCTTGGTGTTTGTTTAGTGTCATGCTGATACCTTCACCGCTTCCGCAGATAGCGATACCAGGGTAACATTCACCATTTTCAACTGCAACGGCACACAAGTGTGCAAAATCAGGATAATCACAACTGTCGGTTGAATAAGTACCAAAATCCTTGTATTCGATACCTTGTGATTTAAGATATTCCATCACTGCCTGTTTTGTTTCGAAACCGGCATGGTCGCTACAAAGAGCAACCGGACAATTGGGTTTTAAAATGCTCATAGTTTAAATGTGTTATATTTAAATATTAATTATATTTCTTCCTATCCAATAAACAACAATCAGTCCAAAGACGAACAATATCGCTTTCCTGCTGTTGATGAATGCATTCAACTTCGGAAAATGCTTGTCCCCGTTGAAATAGCACAAATAAGCCAACAATACCAAGTAAGGCAGGCCCAACAAAAGTATCGGGTTATATTGTATCACTCCTACAAAGTTCAAATGCACAAGTTCATGCAATGCTCTTTGTGTCCCGCATCCCGGGCACTTAAATCCCGTCAGCTGATAGAACATACACTTGGGAGCTATCTCTAATTGAGTCGTATCTACCAAAAATGAGTAAAGTACACCGATTAACAATATCGCAAGGATAAACCATCGGACGTATGTTTTACTAATGTGAAACTGCATAACCTATAAGGTCTCCTACATCAATTCATGGAACACCCCACTGGTAAGCATGCCAAAAAAGATAAGGATACCATAAATGAATGAGATGATAAAGCCAGATATAACACCTATCAATGTGAATTGTTTGGCTTTCTTGGCTGCTTTATAAGCCTCTTCATATCGT
>JAHHQT010000023.1 GCA_020026215.1 Muribaculaceae bacterium | reverse complement strand
AGCTACTTTTGCAAATTCAGCGTACATTTCTGTCCATTCGTAGTTTTCACCGTTTGCAGCATCTGCAAGGTTAGTCATTGTATCAGGCACTTCATTGCCGTGAAGAAGTTTGAACCACAATTTAGCGTGTTCACGTTCGTTACCAGCAGTTTCTTCAAAAATTTTAGAGATTTGAACGTAACCGTCTTTTTTAGCTTTAGAAGCATAGTAAGTATACTTGTTAGTAGCTTGAGATTCACCTGCAAAAGCTGCCATCAAGTTAGCTTCAGTTCTTGTTCCTTTAAGATCTTTCATATTAGTTTGTTTTTGTTTTATAAATGAATAATTTTCTACGTTTGTATTATTTTGTATGTAAAAGGCTCTCATTGAGAGCTTTAAATAAAAATCCTTTTGAAATTAGTCAAAAAAATTTTTTGTCATCAGTCAAAAACAAAGTTAAACAATTGTTCGAAAAAAACAATTAATTCTCTGATTTTTAACTCTTGAAAGTATAATAATTATCTGTAAGTTAAACTCTTCAACTCCAAAGGGAGTCGTTTAGTGTTCTATTTCGTTATTCTTCATTAGAAGGGTGAACCATGTAACATCTTCTTCCAAATCCGACTGTAAATTGACACTTTTTAAAATTAGATATAACCACAAATAATATATAAAAGCATAATAGTCATTTTTTCTCCTCACGGTTTATTTTTTAGAAAATATGCTCAATGGGGATTCATGTTAGCGAGTTGTTTCTACGAATTTGGAAGAGATGCCCAATGGTGGTAATGCAGAACTAACCTGCATGAATATTTTTGATAACAAACCTAAACAGGGATATGACTTTATTAAGTTATACTATTATAACTTCTTTCTAGAATCCATTACAAAGTTACCAATTTCAAAACATTTACTCTTTATAAAAAATGCCATGTTTTTGCTCATTTCGGACAAAAATGAAGTAAAACTGCTTTTATTCAATGAGTTTGGAGCAAAAAACTTATTGTTTCAGAAAGAAACTTGGACGGTAGCCGGTGACCATATAGAACGAGTTGCTGAAAACGGACAGGCTCTCGTAGCCAACACTATAGGCAATGTTGGTAATGGAGTCGTCTCCCTTTACCAATTGTTTGACGGACATGATGATACGATACTTTCGCAAATAGTGCACGAAAGAGATCCCCAATTCGTTGTGCATATAGCGGCTCATATTGCGCACGCTCATACCAACTTCGTCGGCGATGCTTTGTGCAGTGATGGGCTTGCGGAAATTGCGATGGATGGCCTTGATGATTTTCTTTGCAATGGGGTGTTTGGTGGTCGGCAGCCAAAGTTCGGAGTGTTTTTGCGAGATGATGTTCGGCAGAATGTGTTTCATGGTGGACAAAAGTTCGTATTTCCAGTCTTTTGGCGTATATTCCCGAGTCTCGTCCATGAGGTTCAAGACTTCCTGCAAAAGTGTCGGGATGGGATAGATGCCCACTTCCTTATAGAATTTATCATCGGAAAAGTTCTGGGGAAAATAGATGTTCTTCAAATGAATGGTTCGGTTTTCAAACGAGATATGGTGCCTTTTGCCCGAAGGAATCCATACGAAATGCCCGTAGGGGATGTAGAATGCGCTGTTTTCTACGTCAACAATTGCCACATCGTTCAATACAATAAGAATGTGTCCCTGCGGATGTGAGTGCAAGGAGACGACTTCTTTCAATTCATACTGCATGACGTAGATATTGTTTTTGTGTCGTTCAATCTCATCAAAGAAGAGGGTATCTTGTTCGGTTTTTTCTTCCTTTTCCATGTCTATACAAAGTTATGCATTTATCAATGATTTTCTTCGGATTGTGCTGAGATTATTTTGAACTATCTACAAGAATACTTTGCCATAGAATTGGAGGAACTGAAAAAGATTGTCTCTTTACAATAAAAACCGCCTCACAGATATTCTGTAAGGCGGTTTCTTTTATCAGTATGTTTTCATCCTATGCAGGAAGAAAGCAGGCATATACCTATCTTGTGGCTATTTTAAGCTCCGCTTTTTGTGAGCCACTTTTTATTGGTTATGTACTCTATCAGATTGAGACTTCACTCCTTCAACAACATTAACAATGTAGTCGCCCAATTTTTCACTTTCACAAATCAAGTCCATATAATAGATACCTTCTTCGTAAGAGTAAAGTTTTTGATTGATGTGTTCTACGTTTTCAGAACGCAAAGCGTTGCGGTAGTTGTTGATTTCACGTTCCTTGTTGTAGCACTTCATGATGTTGTTATCGTTGACGATTTCCATATCGCGGATAATTGACAACATGTTTTCCATTGCTTCAGAAATGTATCTGAACATGGTTTCGATGTTTTCCATGTTGGTTTCGTTCAAAGAGACTTTAGCCTCGTGTTGACGTACCATAGTACGCGCCAAGTTGTTGCAGCTGTCGGCGATACTTTCGATTTCGCTGACAATATTCAACATGGAAGCGATGCGCATCTTACCATCGTAGCTCAATCGACCGTCAACTACCTTGTTCAAGTAGTTTGCGATTTCAATTTCCATGCGGTCAGAAATGTCTTCGTATTTCTGAATGCGAGAATATAGTTTGTTGAATTCTTCTGTTTCAGGTTTGGTGTGAAGCAATGTCTTGTCCATTTCAAACATTCGGTTCACCCTTTCGGCATAAACTACGATTTCCTGTTGTGCTTGTGTGATATTCAATTCAGAAGCACTCAACATACGGCTTGAAATGAATTTAAGTTGAAATTCTTCGTCTTCCTTGTGTTTGGTCTTGATGAAGAAGTTGGTGACTTTGACAAACCAGTTGGTCAACCAAATCATGACGGTTACGTTGACGATGTTGAATGAAGAGTGGAAGATTGACAAACCGAATGATACGGCAAATTGCAAGTTCACAATTTCGTCCAATATTTTTTCAGGACCGGTTCCGTTAATCACTTGTTCGTAAAGTGCAGGATTGGTTGTTTCGATGTTTTCCAAATATCTGAATAGGGCGTTAGGGTCTCCCAAGTTGAATGCCTGGGTGAACCATGCGTTCAAGTCAACGAACGGATAGAATAGGCACAAGGTCCAAAGTGTACCGAAGAAGTTGAACATGAAGTGCCCCATAGCGGCTTTCTTCGCCGAGGCATTGGCTCCCAAGGAGGCCAGAATCGGTGTGATGGTAGTACCGATGTTACTACCCAAAACCATAGCACATGCAATATCAAATGTAATCCATCCCTTACCGCACATAATCATGACGATAGCAAATGATGCCGCAGATGATTGGATAATCATTGTAAATATGATACCTACAAATACGAAAATCAATACAGACAAGAAGCCCAATGATGAATAGTCTTGCAAGAAGCTGAACATTTCAGGGTTGGCCTTCAAGTCGGGAACGTTGGTATTGATAAGTTGCAATCCCATGAACAGGAAGGAGAAACCAATCATGAACTCAGCGATTGATTTGTAGTTGCTCTTCTTGGAGAATAGGAATGGTATGGCGATACCGATTAGCGGAAGCACAAAGGCATCAATGTTTGCCTTGAAACCGAATGCGGTGATAATCCATGTGGTGGCAGTTGTACCTACGTTGGCACCCATGATTACTGCCATGGAATCAGCAAGCGACATCAAACCGGCATTCACGAAGCTGACAACCATAACGGTTGAAGCTGATGAACTTTGAATTAAAGCTGTGATGAAGATACCGGTAATCAATCCTGCAAAACGGTTTTTTGTCATCGCCGACAAAATGTTACGCATGCGGTCGCCTGCTACTTTCTGCAAGCCCTCACTCATGATTTTCATGCCGTATAGGAAAAGACCTACGGCACCGAGCAATGATAGGAAATCTAAAAATGAATATTGCATAAAAGCTAAATTGTTTTTTTGTTAATTAAAAAAATGATTTAGTTATATAAAAATAAAAAAACGCTCCTCATTTTCGGCTTGCCTAAAAAATCAGACAGGAAAATAGAAACGTCAAATCTGTGTAGTATGTTTTGTTGAATAATGTTGTCCGGTTGTATTCAGTGATTGTCTTGTTGCTTTCTGCAAACAACAAGTCAAACTCGAATTCGATTTAAAAAGCACTGAGATAATACTCATAGTTCCTATTTTGTACCTAGACAACATTGCTATTTGGTGCAAAGATAATCAAAAGAGGGGATAGTAAATCAATAATAATTGAAAAATATTAAGAGAATGTTACAAAAAATGACTTAAAAAGGCACGAAAAATTGAGCCATATCGAAAAATGGCTTATTTGTTATGGGATAAGTATTTAGGGAAAAAATTTCCTTATTCCTTATTTGTAATTTTCAAGGGCATTCTGAAGCGTGTCCACCACCATCGTTTTCAACTCAACGGGCGAAATGACGGTGATTCGGTTTCCGTGTGAAATAATCTCATTGACAAAGTCGAAAGTGAGGTAAATTTTGTAGTGGAACAAGGAATATCCGTCATAGATTTTCTCCGTTTGTGAGTGGTGTAGCGGAAGAGCACGAAGATATTTTGCCTCCTCCTGTTCAACACGCAAGGTCACGTCCTTGACTTCACCGTTGCTGGTCATGATGCCAAAGTTGTTGGTGAAGAAGTCGCGCACGTTGATTTCAGGCATTTCGAAGCCTTCGGGCAATACAGTCACTTCGTTGAAACGGTCTAAGGAATAGGTCTTGATTTTTTTGTCCGCATGGTTATAACCGATCACATACCAGCGTTGTTTGAAGATTCTTAGAAAATATGGTTCTAAGACAATGTGTTTTGTGGTTCCTGTACGATAGAACGGCGTATAGGAGAATTCAATTTTATGGTTTGTCTTGATGGCTTCGACGATAGTTGACAGAAATTTGCGTGCCGAAGGAATTTCCTCAAGCATGATTCTGTTTGAAATGTCGGAAGCATCGGAAAGAATACCATTGATGGAAATGGAATTGACCAGCCATTCGCTCATTCCTCCTGAATCGGAGTCCTGTTCAATGTAGTATTCAAAGGTTGTGTTATCATAAGCGATTTTGATGCCAAATATATCTTCGATGTTGTTTCGGTAATTATAGAATGTGCGACGTGTGAGTGGCTCATTACCGGAAACGGTAGAATTGAGCCATAAGCGGCTCAATTCTTTTCGTGAAATGCGTCCATAGCGTTCCACGATGTCCAGTATCCAGATATATTTGTTCAAAATATTGTGTGACATGATATTAGATTAAAGGTTGTAATATTTCTATTTATTTCTTTTTGATTAAGAAGCAAAGACCTATTACAGTTACCAATGCGTTGATAATCAAAAGTTCGAAGCTGATTTGATAGCCGTTGAACCATGCTTCACTGTTCGTTTGAAGAATGTAGCAGATTACCGGTGACAAAACGCAGACTACAGGTACCCAAGCATCGTGCACTGAGCGTTTGCAAGCCAATCCGAAGATGAACATACCCAAGATAGGACCGTAGGTATAGGCAGCCAAACTATAAACAGCGTTGATTGCACTGTCGTTGTTCAATTCGTAGAATACAACGATAACAATCACCATCAACAATGACATGATGATGTGTACCAATTTACGAGTCAAAGTCAAGTCCTTGTCGCTTTGTTTTTCTGTGGCTTTAAGAATATCCACGGTGAATGATGTAGTCAATGCAGTCAAAGCACTACCGGCAGCTGAATAAGCGGCAGCAATCAAACCGATGATAAACATAATACCGATGAATACAGGGAAGCCTTCGCTCCAAGCTACATTACCAAAGATGGCGTCGCCGACAACTTTGCCGTCTTTCATTGGAAGATTGTCACCAGCGTACATATAAAGCAATGTACCCAATACCATGAACAAGCCAATGATGAAGATTTGAACAAATGCGCTGACCATCATATTCTTTTGTGATTCGCGGAAGTTCTTGCAGCTCAATGTACGTTGCATCAAGTCTTGGTCAAGACCTGTAGTGGCAACGACCATGAAGATACCTGCGATGAATTGTTTCCAGAAATAGTGACCATCGTTAGGGTCATCGAAGAAGAAGATTTTGCTTGTAGGGTCATCGGCAACAGCTGAAGGCAAGTCGAAAATGCCCAAGCCCAAACTCTTGGCGATGAATACGATACAGCAAACTACTGACAATACCAAGCAGAATGTTTTCAATGAGTCAGTCCAAATCAATGACTTCACACCACCTTGGAATGAATATAGCCAAATCAAAGCAACGGTAAGGATGACGTTAAGTGTGAAAGGCATATTCAACGGGTCGAAGACCAATGTTTGCAATACGACGCAAACTACGAAGAAACGAACTGAAGCTCCAAGCATCTTGGAAACGAAGAAGAACCAAGCACCTGTTCTGTATGAAGCAAGACCGAAACGGTTTTCAAGGTAACCGTAGATACTCATTAGGTTCATTTTGTAGAACATTGGAATCAATACTAATGCAACAAGGATAGAACCTACGAAGAAACCAAGCACCATTTGCATATAAGAATAACCTCCAGCAAGAACGGCACCCGGAACTGAAATAAAGGTTACACCGGAAATACTTGCACCAATCATGGCAATTGCTACCATGTACCAAGGTGATTTACGATTACCGGTAAAGAATCCGGCATTGTCTGTTTTGCGTCCTGTTATCCACGAAATGATAAATAATAGCACAAAGTAGAATGCTATCGTGGCAAGGACGATCCATGCGGTTGACATATTAAAAATGTTGTGTTTTAGTTATTTGATATGTGAATTATTCAGCGTAAAGTAGATATGGCTTGCGTTGTTTTTTGAATTTTTCAACATCGTCTTTCCATGTGGCTTCAATTTCGGCAGCTGTTTTACCCTTTTTAATCATGCTGCGGATGTTGCCGTTACCGATTAGTTTCTCGAAGAAAGAACTGAAGAACCAGTTGTCCATATTTAGATTATTATAAGCATCGATGAGATATTCCAAGTTGATGCCTTCGGCAATGATTTCTTCATCGCTAAGACCAGTCAAGTCCACACCCTGACATTCTCTGTCCATTTGTGGCGGGAATTTTGCGCCTGCCATGCTCTTAGGAGTGAATTTGAAATCGTATCCTTTCATGTTCGGGTGACCGTAGATTTGGAACGGTTTGTCTGTACCGCGACCCAAGCTGACCGGAGTAGCTTCGAAGTAGCAGATTGAAGGATATAGATAGATGGAATGCATATTCGGTAGGTTAGGTGATGGCGCGATAGGCAACACATAACGGCTTTGGTGAGTGTAGTTTTTGCATTTGATGACTGTCAAAGGCACTTTCTTGCCGTCTTTTAGCCAGCCTTCGCCGTTGGCCATCAATGCGATTTCACCCATGGTCAAGCCATGTACTACAGGAATAGGCAAACGGCCTACTCCAGATTCGTATTTCATGTCCAAGATAGGACCGTCCACGTACATACCGTTAGGGTTAGGGCGGTCAAGCACCATAAATTCTTTGTTGTATTTGATGGCAGAGTTCATCAAGTCCACCATTGTACAGTAGTAAGTATAGAAACGAAGACCTACATCCTGGATGTCAACGACGATGATGTCGATTTTTTCCATGATTTCTTTTTTCGGGCCACGTTTTTTGCCGTCGTATAGAGATGCGATTGGAATTCCTGTCTTTGGGTCCACACTACTTGAAACGTGTTCTCCGGCATCAGCGTTGCCACGGAATCCGTGTTCCGGAGAGAAGATGGTGGTTACGTTGACACCTTTGCGGAGCATAAGGTCAAGTACGTGTTCATTACCTACCATACCGGTATGGTTACTAAGTAGGGCTACTTTTTTACCTTTTAGCAATGGGATGTATTCATTCACTGATTCTGCACCTACTTTGATTTCGGCTGCATTACAGAAGAATGGGAATGCAATGAATGCCAAAATCATTAGGATAGTATTAAATTTTTTCATAAAAGAATTTAGGTAAGTTTATAATATAATGCAAATATATATAATTTATTGATTTTATAAGGCTTTATCCCTTGCGAAAATCCCTATATTAAATCATGCTTTGGCAATTCTGTGGAATAAATTTCCAAAAATTTCGGTTTCCTCCGTTGTTTTGGGAAATATCTTGGTAGATTTCGGGATAAACCTTATGAACAAAATGAGCAGCAAACCATGGGTTTGCTGCTCGACTAAAATTTACACAGAAATTTTAGTTTTGTCGTTTAGCATTCATTGGATATTCACATACTTCTTTTCAGCCAACGACGTAGGGAAATTTAGACTAAATGATTAAGGTTGAAGTGTAAATATCCTTCGATATTATATTTTTTGTATGCTTTACAATCGTTTTTACAATGCAAATGTAAGGATTGTTTTTGAATCTCCCAAAAGATTATATGTTATTTTGTGTCAAAATGGATAATGATTAAATTTTTTTGAATTAATATAATTGTAATATAAAATAAACATAATTACTGTATAAATATAATAAACGTAATTTTGTGATTTTAGAATATATAATCAATTATAGTCCGTATGGATGGGATATTACACTGAAAATCTTGGGTTAGCTACTCTTTTCTAAAAGTTCACGAAGATATAAGATATACGATTTTTATAGGAATAGTTATACATTTATTTTATAAGGAGAAAGTTTAAAATTCGCCAAAAATGAGTGATTTTAGGTTGAAGAAGTTTAAAATTCAAAGAAGAAATTATTTCTAAGTAAGAATATAATCATTAAATAACGGATATTTATTACTTTAAATTGGCAAACCAGTAGGAGAAAGCTTTTTTTGTACCGTCTTCCATTCCCACTTCAAAACTTTCTTTTTTCACTTTTCCGCACTCAAATTGCACGGGCTTGCTAAAAATTGGTCCGTCGTAGCAGAAAGTGTGATATTCTCCATTCTCACCGTTGGGGTCATAGTCCTCCGGTAATGATTTTATAAATTCACGGTCGATGAGTTTGCCGATGGCAGCCTCGCCCAAACCGTCGTCCATGGTGGTAACGACAATGGTTTTCAGTCCTGAGTTCAGAAAATCTTCAATGACTTCCGCAGAAGTTTTGCCCCAAAGCGGTTCAACCACCTCTATTCCGTAGGGTTCAAGTTGCTCTACGCGGTATTTACGGATGTCGTGGAGGAAGATGTCGCCATAGATGAAGTGGGTAACTCCCTGTTGCTTGAATTCTTCTACTGCGGTACACATGGCTGTACTGTAGTCTTCCATATTTCCTTTGGGTGTCAATCCCAATATTTTCAAGGGAATGCCGATTTTGCGGCTTTGTTCTTCCAACAAATGAAGGGGAATGCTGTGCATGGTGGAACGAAGGGTGTCACGGTTGACTGTAGTGAGGAGAGCTACAATGTCGTATTCTCCCGATTGCAGGGCACATAAAAGAGCGTGAGCAGAATCCTTTCCACCACTCCAGTTAAAAACAGCTTTCTTTCTATTCATTGTTTTACTATCGTAAATATATAGAACAAAAATAACAAAAAAATACGACAGCCAAATCTTGACTGTCGTATTGCGTTATTTCTGTGGAGAAATTACTTTTTCAATGACCATTCAAAGCCGTCTTTGGTATCTTTGACATCAAAACCAATTTCAGCGATGCGGTCGCGGATAAGGTCGGAAGTCGCCCAATCTTTCTTGGCTTTTGCTTCCTTACGGATTTCAAGTAGCAAGTCAACAGCCTTTTCGAATGGTTCAAGGGCTGTAGCGTCCTCGCCTGCAATCAAGTCAGTCTTGATACCCAAAATATCCACCAAGTAAGTTTGAAACAAGTTCTTCAATTCGTCCAAGTCAGCTTGTGAAACAGTAGCTTTTCCGTCGTTCACCTGATTGATGACCTTGCAGGCATCGAACAATACTGCGATGACTGTCGGTGTGTTCAAGTCGTCGTTCATGGCTTCGTTACAACGTTCAGCAAAACCTTTCACTTCAACGGTTGAAACGTCGGAAGCCTTCAAGTCTTGAAGACGGCGGTATCCGTCGAGCATACGGTCCAAAGCCTTTTCAGCGGCTTGCAATGCTTCGTTGGAGAAGTCCACTGTTCCGCGGTAGTGAGCTTGAAGAATGAAGAAACGGATGGTCATTGGAGAGTAGGCTTGTTCCAATTTCGGGTGAGAGCCTGTGAAAAATTCATCCAAAGTGATGAAGTTGCCCAATGACTTGCCCATCTTCTGTCCGTTGATGGTAATCATGTTGTTGTGCATCCAGTAATGAACGGCTTCGTGTCCGCTGTGAGCTACAGATTGTGCAATTTCGCATTCGTGGTGAGGAAACATCAAGTCCATGCCACCTCCATGGATATCGAATACTTCGCCCAAATATTTTTCGCCCATAGTAGAACATTCCAAGTGCCAACCCGGGAAACCTTCACTCCAAGGAGAAGGCCAGTGCATGATGTGTTCAGGAGCAGCCTTTTTCCACAAGGCAAAGTCGCAAGAGTTGCGTTTTTCAGTTTGTCCGTCCAATTCGCGAGTTGTGTTCAACAATTCTTCGACATTACGGCCTGAAAGTTTGCCATAGTTGTGGTCTTTGTTGTATTTCAATACATCAAAGTAAACAGAGCCTTCGCTGATGTAAGCATAGCCGGCATCCAATATTTTCTTGATGTATTCGATTTGTTCGATGATGTGACCTGATGCGTGCGGTTCAATGCTTGGAGGAAGTACGTTCAACGCTTCCATAGCCTTGTGGTAGCGGTTCAAATAGTATTGTACCACTTCCATTGGTTCCAATTGTTCGAGACGCGCTTTCTTTGCAATCTTGTCTTCGCCGTCGTCGGCATCGTGCTCAAGGTGACCTACGTCGGTGATGTTTCTGATGTATCTTACTTTGTAGCCCAATTTCGTCAAATAACGGAAAAGGATGTCGAAAGTAATGGCAGGACGAGCGTGTCCCAAGTGACCGTCACCATAAACTGTAGGACCGCAGACATACATACCTACGTTAGGTGCATGTACAGGTTCAAACAGTTCTTTTTTCCTTGTTAGGGTGTTATAGATATATAATTTATTTTCCATTTCTTTATCTGATTAAGCTTCGCCACCCATTGGCATGAAAGGAGGATTGTTAGGGTTATTGTTGTTCATTCCTCTTGGAGTGATTACGCCGAAAGTATTTTCATATTTTCTAACGTTTTCCTGAAGAGCCATCAAAAGAGTCTTGGCATTTTCCGGAGTCATGATGATACGGCTTTGTACGCGAGCTTGAGGAGCATTAGGCACTACGTTTACGAAGTCGATGAAGAATTCGTTGACAGAGTGTGACAAAATTGCCAAGTTAGCATATTTGCCGCTTGCCATTTCTGGAGTTAGTTCTATTTTGATTTCTCTTTTTTCGTTATTATTTTCCATAATGTATGTAGTTTTTTAATTTTTTGTAAAATCATATATTTTCTTGCCTTTCGGATCATTCACATGAATGCGGAAAGTCTTGAGATTCTCTTTCTTCCAAAGATTGGTAATGTTGAACGATGCGTAGCATTTGCGTTCGAATGTACCCTCTGCCCCCAAGAGGTCGTAAACCAGTTTTGCCTCCACGATTTCATTGTTCTGGGTAATCTCGTCGGCAATCAGCAGGAGCTGGAAGCGTTGTCCGCTGTAGGGTACCCATGTATTGACGTTGATGTAGTTGCCTGTCCGCCACATGCTGACTATTCGTGTTGGTTCGGAAACGATTTCCTTGAAATGTTCGTGTTCCGCCTTGCGAAGTACGTCGTTATTGATTCGGCGTGCACCGTCAATACGGATGAGCTGGTCATTTTTGCCACGTTTTTCAACGACGGTATATCTCATGTAAATGCGCTCGTTCTTTTTAGTCTTTAGTGTCCATTTGTTGACCGACTCCATTTTGATGGGGTCGCTGTCGTCGTGAGCCTGGTAGGTCAACAGAGCATTTCCCGTTGCTGTTGTGTCATTGTAAGTGGCAAAAACGGAACGAAAATCGCCGTAATCGTACTCGGGTTCGTTGTCGCAGGAAACTAACGACAATAGCAAAGTTACAAATAATATACCAAATATGTTTGCTTTCATTATTGTTTATTTGTTTCGGATTCGATAACGCCGTCGCGCATTTTTAGAATGCGGTCGCATTTATAGGCCAAAGTCTCATCGTGAGTGACGATGACGAAGGTTTGGTTGAATTCTTTGCGCAAATCAAAGAAAAGATTGTGCAGTTCTTCCTTGTTCTTGGAGTCGAGACTGCCCGAAGGTTCGTCGGCAAAAATGACAGACGGTTTGTTCATCAAGGCACGCGCCACAGAGATGCGTTGGCGTTCGCCCCCTGACAATGCCATAGGCTTGTGGTCCTTGCGTGATGCCAGTCCGAGGTATTCCAAAAGTTCGAGTGCACGTTTGTCAGCTTCAGACGGTTTCACGCCCTTAATCAATGCCGGCATTGCTACATTTTCCAATGCGGTAAATTCGGGTAGCAGTTGGTGGAACTGAAATACGAACCCGATGTTGGAGTTGCGGAACTGAGACAGTTTCTTTTCAGGCAGGTTGAGCACGTTTACACCATCGTAGAGCACTTCGCCAGAGTCGGGTTTGTCCAATGTGCCTGCAATCTGCAAAAGGGTGGTCTTGCCTGCACCGCTCGGACCGACAATGGAGACGATTTCACCGTCGCCGATGGTCACACAGACATCGCGCAACACCTGCAAGGTGCCGAAACTTTTGTTGATGTTTTTGATTTCAATCATAGTCCTGTCAGTTTTTTAATCACAAATGCCCCTGCCATGCAGCCGAAAATGGCGGGAAGATAGACAATCGTTCCGTAGCTGGTTCGCTTGTTCTGCATTTCGGAGGTTTCTGTGAGTGATGATGCACGTGGAGGTTCGCTACTCCAAACCACATTCAATTTGTGTCGCATATTCATAGCCTTCAAGCGAGTGCGTACCACCTTTGCCAAACCGTCGTTGTAGGTTTCCCAAATGTTGGCGTAGGTAATCTTGGTCGGGTCAACGCGGCCGCCAGCACCCATAGAGGAAATGATGTTGATTTTATGGATGAGGCAATGTTTGATAAGTGCCACTTTTGGAGCAACGGAATCAATGGCATCAACCACAAAGTCAAAGCTCTGTCTGAAAATTTCGGGAATGTTCTCCTCGGATATAAAAGTATTGATAGCCGTGATGTTCACACTCGGGTTGATGTCGAGGGCACGTTCCTTCATTACTTCCACCTTGGACTTGCCTACGGTGGAAACCAAAGCCGGCAACTGTCGGTTTAAGTTGGTGATGCTCACCATATCGGCATCAATGATGGTGATATTGCCTATGCCTGCACGCACGAGAGTTTCGACAGCATACGCACCCACACCGCCTACACCCACCACCAATACGTGTTTGGATGCAAGCAGGGCGACATTGTCTGTCCCTATCAATAATTCTGTTCTGTCATTCCATTCAGCCATGTGTGCAAATAAATTGATGTTTGCGAAGTTACTAATTTATTTCTAAGAATAAAAAACAAGATGCAGAACAGTTTTCACCATTCTGCATCTTTTATCTTGAAAAATCGAAACCGATTTATTCTTCTTTCAAATCAATAGCAAGATTCAATTCGTCCAATTGAGCCTGTGCCAATGGAGCAGGAGCATCAAGCATAACATCGCGACCGCTGTTGTTTTTCGGGAATGCGATGCAGTCGCGGATTGAATCCAAGCCTGCGAACAATGATACCCATCTGTCCAAACCGTAAGCCAAACCTCCGTGAGGTGGTGCACCGAACTTGAATGCGTTCATCAAGAAGCCGAATTGTTCTTGTGCCTTTTCTGGAGTGAAACCAAGGATTTCGAACATCTTGGCCTGTAGTTTAGGGTCGTGGATACGGATAGAACCGCCACCGACTTCAACACCGTTGACAACCATATCGTAAGCGTCAGCACGAACTGCAGCAGGATCAGTATCCAACATTGGGATATCTTCGTCTTTCGGGTGAGTGAATGGGTGGTGCATAGCCATCAAACGGTCTTCTTCTTCGCTCCATTCAAACATTGGGAAGTCAACTACCCATAGGCAAGCGAATGTGTTCTTGTCGCGAAGACCTAATTGGTTACCCATTTCCAAACGAAGTTCGCAAAGTTGTTTACGAGTCTTCATTGCATCGTCACCGCTAAGGATTAGAATCAAGTCACCCGGTTTGGCACCGAATGCTTCCTTCATTTGTTGAAGCACTTCTTGTGAATAGAATTTGTCAACGCTTGACTTAACGTGTCCGTCTTGTTCAACGCGAGCGTAAACCATACCTTTAGCACCAATTTGAGGACGTTTCACAAATTCAGTCAATTGGTCAAGTTGTTTACGTGTATATGAAGCAGCACCTTCAGCGCAGATACCGCCGATATAAGCAGCATTGTCGAATACAGAGAAACCGTGGCCCTTAAGGATGTCCATCAATTCAACGAACTTCATGCCGAAACGCAAGTCCGGTTTGTCGCTACCGTAGTATTTCATAGCGTCAGCCCAAGTCATGCGCAAGAACGGTTCGTTCATTTCAACACCGCGCAAGTTCTTGAATAAGTGTTTAGCCATGCCTTCAAACATTGAAATCACGTCTTCCTGTTCAACGAAACTCATTTCGCAGTCGATTTGAGTGAACTCCGGTTGACGGTCAGCACGCAAGTCTTCGTCGCGGAAACATTTCACGATTTGGAAATAGCGGTCAAAACCTGAAACCATCAATAATTGTTTCAAGGTTTGAGGAGATTGAGGCAATGCGTAGAATTGTCCAGGGTTCATACGAGAAGGAACGACAAAGTCGCGTGCGCCTTCCGGAGTAGAACCGATAAGCATTGGAGTTTCAACTTCCAAGAAACCTTTTTCGTCAAGATAACGGCGAACTTCCATAGTCATTTTGTGACGCAATTCCAAGTTCTTGCGAACGCATTGACGACGAAGGTCCAAATATCTGTATTTCATACGCAAGTCGTCACCACCGTCGGTATTGTCTTCGATAGTGAAAGGAGGTGTTTCACTCTTTGTAAGAACATTAAGTTCACTTGCGATAATTTCAATTTCTCCGGTAGGAATGTTTGCGTTCTTGCTTGAACGTTCAGAAACCAAGCCTTTAACTTGGATAACAAATTCACGACCAACGTGATTGGCTTTTTCACAAAGGTTGGCATCCACTTCGTTGTTGAATACCAATTGAGTGATACCATATCTATCGCGAAGGTCAACGAAAGTCATACCGCCCATTTTACGGCTGCGTTGTACCCATCCTGCCAATGTCACTGTTTCGCCGACATTAGCCAAACGCAATTCTCCACAGGTTTTCGTTCTGTACATAATATTGTAGTTTTAATTATATTCTTTTTAGTAAATGCAAAAATAGTATATTAAAACGAGAAATTTTAATATTACATCATTTTATTGAAGTCGTACGACTGATATTTAATCTACTTTGTTAAATTTCGGAATGATAATACATTGCACCAATCCGCGAACCAACAGGAAGGACAGGAAAGCGAGCCAAAGCACGTTGTTTCGGTCTGCAAAAATACCGTTTGCAGACACAATGTGAGGCAAACCGAAATAAATGGAGAAGAATACGACAGTACCGCCGAGCAAGGACAGGAACATTCCTTTGGTGGCTGTCAGTCCGATGAATACACCGTCCCAAATAAAAGCCATCATACCTGCCATTGGTATCAATGCCGCCCAGATGCTGTATTCGGAGGCCAGTTGGATGACAGCTGTATCATTGGTCAATAGGGCAATGATGGAATCGCGGAACAGCAGGAAGCCTCCCACGAAAACAGCCATGACTGTGGTGCCCCACGCAAACAGATGACGGATGCATCGTTGCATTTCCGCCTTGTCTTTTGCGCCGTAGTATTTTCCTACAAGGGCTTCGCCTGCAAAGGCAAATCCGTCCATGAAATAGGAATAGAAAATGTAGAGCTGCATCAGCAAGGCATTCACGGCAAGCACCAAATCACCCGAACGTGCGCCCGCCGACGTGAAGAACAGGGTGACGAGCATCATGCACAAACTGCGCAGGAAGATAAACACATTGACTTTGGAATATTGGCTGAACCCGTGCAGTTCTCGGACTGCCTTTAAGGTCATCATCCAGTCGAAGCTGATATTGTGCTTGCATGTTATGCGGACAAGCAGTACGACGGAGAACAGGAAGCCAAACCATTGTGCCGCCATTGTTCCATAGGCAATGCCGATGAAGCCCATGTCGAAGGCATAGACACACAACAGGCTGACAATGATATTAACGATATTGACCGAGATGAAAACAATCATCGGATAGACGGAATTTTGCATTCCAAGCATCCATCCCGACATGCTCATTGTGGAGAGAATGGCGGGTGCACCCCATACCACGATAAAGAAATAGTCCTTGACATAGGTCTGCACTTCAGCTCCTGCACCAATCAGTTTCAGCAGAATCCACTGTATGGGAAATTGCAACGCGATGATTACCAATCCAAAGAAAAGAGCAATCAGGGTTGAACGGAAAAGAATGGCATAGGATTCCTGGAAATCCTTTCTGCCAAAGGCCTGTGCTGTCATTCCGCTTGTTCCCATACGGAGGAATCCGAAATTCCAGTATGTAAGATTGAACATCGTCGCACCCACCGATACTGCACCGATAAATGCCGTTACTCCCAAGTGCCCGGCTATGGTCAAGTCGAGCAGTCCCAAAAGAGGGATAATCACATTGGAAACAATGGACGGTATAGCAATATTCAGAATACGACGATTCATAATTTTACTTTTTAAGCTTTCTGTTCTTTGGCAATTCTATTTGCCACCACTACAGCTTTTGTGATATGGTCACAAATGTGGTCTTCAGGAAGCATCTTCATCAAGTTGGCATGCTTCAAGGTTTCGTGTACTGAAGGACGAACGCCTGAAAGTACTACGTGGATACCTTCCTTATGTGAAGAAGAGATAAGAATTTCCAAGTTGTGGATAGCGGTAGAGTCAACAAACGGAACTTTACGCATACGCAAGATTCTGACGATTGGTTTGTCGCCCATTGAACGCATCATTTCATCAAATTTGGTTGCAACACCAAAGAAGAACGGGCCGTCGATTTCGTAAACTTCAACGCCTTTTTCAAGGTCAAGGATGTCAGGGTCGTCAGTTGCACCAGAAGCATCGATTTGTTCTCCGATGTGGCGGATTTGTGTATTTTCCATCACACGGCGCAAGAATAGGATGATGGCAAGCAGCAAGCCCATTTCGATGGCGATAGTCAAGTCGAATATGACAGTCAAAATGAAGGTGACAATCATAACTGTTACGTCAGATTTCGGAGTCTTCAAGATGGCTTTTACTGTACGCCAGCCACTCATGTTATAGGAAACCATAATCAACACACCTGCCAAACAAGCCATAGGTACAAGGTTGATTAACGGCATAAGGAACAAGAATATCAATAGGACGACAATGGCGTGGATGATTCCGGCAACCGGAGTTCTACCGCCGTTGCTGATATTGGTCATTGTACGAGCAATGGCACCTGTGACAGGAATACCGCCGAAGAACGGAACCACTACGTTGGCAATACCCTGACCAATCAACTCAGTGTTGGAGTTGGTCACAGTACTTGTAGCACCGTCGGCTACAGTGGCTGAAAGCAATGATTCGATAGCACCCAAGATGGCAATTGTAAATGCTGATGGAAGCAATGCCTTGATGGTTTCGATATTGATGTCGAAGGATCTTATTGCAGGAATTTCACCCGTCAGGTTTTGGAAACGGTCACCGATTGTTTCGATGCCCGTAACGCCCAAATATTCTTTCAACACATATACTGTTGCGGTTACAACCACAATAGCAATCAAAGCTCCCGGAAGGCGTTTTGAGATGTAAGGCATGGCAACGATGATTCCCAAAGACGCCAAACCTACTAACAATGTAGGCCAGTGCATGGTGCCGAAGTGGGTGATATAGGCAATCCACTTGGAGATGAAATTGGCAGGAAGTGCGCCTGTTTGCAAACCGAAGAAGTCGGTAATCTGTGTTGAGAAGATAGTCAAGGCAATACCTGAAGTGAAGCCGATGACAATCGGATATGGGATGAATTTGATGACAGTACCCAAGTGGAACAGACCGAGGGCAATCAGAATAAGACCAGCCATGAAGGTAGCAATAGCCAAACCTGTCAAACCAAATTGTTGGATAATTCCGTAAATAATAACGATGAATGCACCTGTAGGTCCGCCAATTTGTACGGTACTACCACCGAACATGGATACCAAGAAACCACCGATAACGGCTGTAATCAAACCTACTGTTGGAGTAACACCACTCGCAATACCGAAAGCTACCGCCAATGGTAGGGCTACGATACCTACTACGATACCTGCGATTAAATCGTTCTTGAATCGAGAAGCGTTGTAATCTTTGAAAGTCGAAAACAATTTCGGCTTAAAATCTACTTTTGATAAAATTTCCATTTTAAACTCTTAAAACAATCAAATATACCTGTTATTTAAACCTTTGAAGGCGCAAAGTTAGTAAAAATAAATCAGCTGTTAACTATTCATAAATATATTTAATACTTCAAACCCTCTTGAAAAAAATAAAACTTGGCTGATTGGGTTATAAAAAGTTGAAACGGACACTCTCCACAAGGGAGAATGCCCGTTTCTTTTTATAATGCGAAGATATTTTTAATCTTAGCGAACCATCACCACTTTAGAAACATTAGCTTGGTTATTGCGAACTGTAACAATGTACATACCAGCAGCAAGACTTGTAACGTCTTCGCCTTCGATAACTTTGTTAGCAAGTTCGATACCTGCCATGTTGTAGATGCTAACTGCTGATTCAACAGCTGCATTTACTGTGATTTCGTTTTGACCGCCTACGATAGCGATGCCGTTGTTTTCAACGTCTTCAACACCTCCTAATTCAACGAATTTAGCGTAAACGTCAGTAGCACGTGTGATAGTGAATTTGCCGTTGCTTACGACTTCGCCGTTAGCTTTGACGAATTCAACTTTGTAACCATCAGCCGGAGTTGCTACGATAGTGATTTCAGTATTCTTAGCTACTTTACCGCCAGAAACAACTTCTTGACCCTTACTGTCTGTTACTTTCAAAGAACCGTTCTTCGGAGTGAAGATAGTAACGAATGCTTCAGGACAACCTTTTCCGTCGCCTTCGTAGTTGATTGCCCAACCTTTTCCAGTTGCAAGGATTGATTCTGCGTGTGCGTAAGCGTTGTTACCACCAACTTTTAGAGTGAAGCCCTTGATAGGTTCTTCCAATTGTGGGTAGTAAGGAAGGCTATAGTACATAGCATCCAAAGCGCAAACTGACATACCGTTGTTTGTACAGTCAACGAAGAAGAGGTCAGGTTGATTGCTTAGGTTAAGGTTAGCGATATTGTTGTCGTTGCATTCAAGTCTGCCCAAAGCAACGTTTGCAGACAAATCCAAAGCAGCAAGTTTGTTTTTGGAAACACCAAGTTTGATAAGTTTAGTGTTTTTGCTCAAGTCAAGAGAAGCAATCTTGTTGTTGTTGACAGCCAATACAGTCAAATCTTTCAATTCAGTTACATTGATAGTTTCAAGTTGGTTGTTTTGAACGTCCAATTGAATAAGTTTCTTAGAGTTTGAAAGGTCAAGATTTGACAAGTTGTTGCCTTTAGCATCCAAATAAGTCAAGTTCGGACATTTTGTAATATCCAAAGTAGAGATTGCGTTGCCGTAGCAAACAAGTTCTTCCAATTTAGTATTGTTGGTAACATTCAATTCTGATAGACCAGAGTATGAGCAGTCCAAGTATTCCAAGCTTGTACAGTTGCTAATATCCAAAGTTTTGATTTCGTTCATGTAAGTCAACAATGAAATCAAGTCTGGATTGTTTTTAATTTCCAAAGCAGAGATTTTGTTATCCCACATTTCCATACCCGGGAAACTGGAGAAGTCAGCTTCGCTAACAGCACCAGTGATAGTCACGTTCGCACCAGCGGCAGTACCGTCGATACGAGTAAGACCTGTGTTAAGCATGAACTTTTTCTTCAAGCCGTCACCCCAGTCCACTGTAACTTCAGTGTTGTTAGCAGCTGCGCTCAATGCGAATGACATTTGGTTAGCCGGAGTTGTAGTTACAACAAATGTTGGTTCAAGAGAAGACTTGAAGTTTACTTTGATAGTTGATGGTTCTTTCACCAAGAACAATGTATCAGCAATAGTCACACCGTTTACTTCAACGCTGTGGAATTTGAAATTTTTGTCAGGAGTAGCCTTGATTCTTACAGGAGTTCCTACCATAGCTTTTGTATAGATAGCTTTGTAGTCTTTACCATAAAGAGTAGGTTGTTCCAAGAAGAATTTACCGTTTACAGTAGGTTTTACATCGATGGCAACAGAGTCGCAAGTTGCAGTACCGTCACCCTTAACGTCTGTCTTCCATTTCATTTCAGTTGTGTTCATTTCATCTGTGTTAGAATGTTCAGCGTTACAACCTTCAATCAATAGATTAGGAACGAATGGGTCAGTGTAACGGCCAAGCAATGTAGCGAACATGTAGTTGATGGTACATGCAGTCATTGTTGAGTTGTTACGGATGTCGATGTAGTCCATTCTTGGGTTACCTGCAAAATCAAGGAATTCAAGTCTTGTATCTTTAGAAACGAAACGTCTTAGATAGAAGTTGTGAGTAAGGTCAATACGAGTGATATTGTTTTTACTACATTCAATCTTAGTAAGAACAGGAAGTTGAGAAACATCAAGAGAAGTCAAAAGGTTGTTGTCACAGCTGATGCTTGATAGTTTCGGGTTGTTATAAAGATTCAAATCTGAAATTTTATTGTTAGAGCAGTAAAGTTCAACCAATTCAGCATTTTGAGTGACGTTGATTTCTGTAAGGTTGTTGTTTGTACAGCTCAAAGTGAACAAGTTAGGACATTTGGTAACGTCGATTGATGAGAAATAGTTACCAGAAATGTTAAGGTGTTGCAATTTAGGGTAGTTTGCACCAACTTCCAATTCCATCAAAGCACCGTTTGCAAGGTTCAATGCTTCCAATGCAGGTAAGTTGATAGGGTAGAAGTGGCTGATATCGCAATCTTCCATAGAAATGTTGCGCAAATGTTCAGCACCGTCAGCAAACAAAACTGTGCTCAAACGAGCGTTGGTTGAGATGTTAAACATTTCCAATTTTGCCAAGTTACGAATGTCAAGTACGGCAAAATCGTTTTGACTCAAGTCAAGGTTGGCAATGTTTGGAGTCTTTTCAAGATAGAAAGACTCAGAAGTCAACTTGTTATTACCGGCAAGAAGGTCGGTCAATTTTGGTTGGTTGATGGCTGAAATAGAAGAAATTTCTTGACTAGCACAGTCTAATTTTACCAATTGAGTGAAGATACGGATAGTATCACCCAACACTTTACCACTTACTTTTGTGAAGTAAGGAGATTTATTAGGGTCAATGTTGTATTTCTCGATTTCGCCATTACCCCAGTCAATAAAGATAGTGTCGGCTTTAGAAGTACTCTTTGGCCACAAGTTTATGCCAGAACCATAAACTTTAGAGGTAGTGATTTTAATCTCACTTTTCGCTTCTTGTGCGTTGATTGTAGCGCATGAAGCAATAAGCAGTAAGCTTAATAAAAGGTAAAATTTCCTCATTTCGATAGTTGTTAAGAATAATATTATTTAATTAAAATAAAATGTGTTTGTTGTCAGCTTATTAACAGTAATTCGTATCTCCTTTTATGTTAATATTAAATCAAATAAACATTAGATGAAGAATAACTATTATTTTACGCCTTTTAGCCACTTCCCATTGTCGCGGAAACAAATAAAAGGCACCTTTTAGCAATCTTTTGTTAAAAATTGGCGTAAAGATAGAATTTATATTTCATTTTTGGGTAATTTGATAGTGATTTTAAAGGCTTTTAGGCTATAAAATAACTTTTTGTAACATTTAGGGGCTGCAAAATTAAATAAAAAAACTTCCCTATCTTAGTTTATCGATATGGAAGAGCAAAACGTAAATTGAAGAAAATGAAAAAGGAGTTCCTATTCAGTTGAAATTTAAGTATTTGATATTTCGAATAGTGTTGTTATGTCCGTTATTTCCTTCCGGGAAGTTTTTTTAAGTAAAAAGTAATATATGTGTGCTATCTGATATTGTGTTATATCCTTGAATTACATTTGATAAAAAACAAACCCTGGTCCTGTTTAGATATATCCCATACCTAAAAGGTGAATCGACCGTTTGAAAAGCAAAACAATTAATGCTTTATCTTATAACTAAACGTAAGGTATTAATCATTATATACAACCATAAAAACATTACTGGATAAATTATGTAACTCGGCACTCTTGCATAGAATACATAATATCAGATAGTAATTTCAACTATTTTGTCTGGACAAACGATTCGGGAACAACTATTACGAATATATTCACATTACAAAAAAACTAAGCCCAAAACTGTGCATGGTAAAAAACTTAAGGGGTAGTTGATGACCGTTTGTTTCAACAAAGTTGAGATATGCAACACATATATTGTGGGGTTAATAATCGGGTGGTGAGTACTCCACCCGATTAAACCATAAAAACTAAAAAGATTAGAAATCAATAGTCTCGCCTTCGTAAAGGGCAATATAAAGTTTTTCAAGATCTTCAACAGTGGTTTTTCTCGGATTGAAGCTGGTGCAAACGTCGTTGAAGGCATTTTGTGCCATGCGTTTTACTTCGTTCATCCATCCTTCTTTTCCGATACCGTATTC
>JAHHQT010000022.1 GCA_020026215.1 Muribaculaceae bacterium | reverse complement strand
ATTTCGGACGATACCATTTTCGAAATCAGCCCATGGAATTTTATAGAATGTCATTCCTATAAAAGCACAGATGGCTGAGGTCATCAACAAAACAATCTGATTTGCGCCATTCAACGAATCACTTCCAAACGTTGAAATAGTAAAATAGAGTGCCACCACCATAATTAAAATGGGGATGAATGCAACTTTCGGAGATGGTAATTTATTCATTTTTGTAAAATTTTTGCAAAGGTAATATAACTTCGTGAACTTTAAAAACCTAAATATCAGTAAATTCCAAATTTGTAATGAATCATAGCCACCGAATTTATCATTCGTAATAAACCTTTACTCCTTTAAAAAGTCATAAAAGAGAGAAAGGATAACAGATTTAATATTTACTTTGCAAAGTGCATTCCTCAAAGGAATAAACATAAAATAGACATTTATGAATAAACCGATAATTATTACACTACTACTTTTTATATGGCCTTTTCTAGCTATAAATGCAAGTGAAACAGACGAAAATACCTATCCTACACCTGAACGCCTTTTTCATATTGCACGCAGTATAAACAAGAATCTGGTGTGCTACGATGTTAATCTGAAAGACGGAAAACTAGACACGAAACATCCGTTAAACCCCTATTGGGTGAATCGCGAGGAACATCCCGGGGAAACCAACGGTCTGAACTTTTTCCAGCGAAAAATGGCTTACGGCTATAAGGTGATTGACGCCAAGGAAGATATGTGCATTTGCACCTTGAGCGCATCAAAGGATCAAAAACTGATTATTACCCAATATAACAATCAATGGGTATGTCTGACGGAAATCAATAAGCAGAAAGCGGTGTTGAAAGAACTTTACGTGAAGTCCAAGCCCCACAATGGAATGAAAGTGGAATATGTGGAACTGCGAGGCATAGCCATTGCCACCAAACTCCCCATCACGGAAAGAATCGAAAAATAAGTTATTATCCGATAAAAAAGGAAAGAGCCTGACATTATTGCCAAGCTCTTTTTATTTGGGATTTTTAATCTCTCAATTATTTTCTTGCTTTGATGTCCAATTTAACTGGGCGAACCATGTTCTTAGGATCCAAGATTGTATCCAAATCTTCTTTTGTCAAGATACCTTCTTCCAAAACCAAGTCGTAAACGCTACCACCGGTTTCCATTGCTTTCTTAGCGATGTTAGTAGAGTGTTCATAACCGATATAAGGGTTCAAAGCTGTAACAATACCTATACTGTTGTGAACCAATTTACGGCAGTGTTCTTCGTTAGCAGTGATGCCTTCAACACAAAGAGTACGCAATGTATCAAAAGCTGCAACCATCAAATCAACTGATTCGAAGCAGCATTGAGCCATAACCGGTTCCATAGCGTTCAATTCCATTTGAGGAGCTTCACCTGACATAGTAGTACACAATTCGTTACCGCAAACTTTGAATGCAACTTGACTGACAACTTCAGGGATAACTGGGTTTACTTTACCCGGCATGATTGAAGAACCCGGTTGACGTGCAGGAAGGTTGATTTCACCTAAACCACAACGAGGACCGCTGGCCAATAGACGAAGGTCATTGCTGATTTTGCTCAATTTGATAGCAACACGTTTCAAAGCTGACATGTAACCTACCATGCAAGAAGTATCAGAAGTAGCACCTACCCAGTCTTCTGTCAAAACAACGTTCCAACCAGTGATTTTTGCCAAAGCAGCAACACATTTTTCTGCGTAACCCGGTTCAGAGCAAATACCAGTACCGATTGCTGTAGAACCCATGTTCACTGTCAAGAAATCGTTAGCAGCTTCTTTCAAGTGTTTGATTTCATCGTTCAAGATGCTTGCAAAACCATTGAAAGTTTGTCCCAAAGTCATAGGAACTGCATCTTCCAATTGAGTTCTACCCATCTTAATGATGTTAGCGAATTCTTTACCTTTAGCACGGAATGCTTCAATCAATTTTTCCAAGTGTGGCAACATTGCAAGGTGGCTTGCATACATACCCATATGGATAGCTGTTGGATAAGCGTCGTTAGTTGATTGAGAACGGTTAACGTGGTCGTGAGATGAACAGTATTGATATTCACCAGGTTTGTGTCCCATGTGTACCAAAGCGATGTTAGCGATAACTTCGTTGGCATTCATGTTAGTACTTGTTCCGGCACCACCTTGAATCATATCAACAGGGAATTGATCGTGGTATTTACCGGCTAATATATCTTCACAGGCTTTTGTGATTCCTTTGAATTGTTCGTCAGTCAAAAGACCTAGAGCGTGGTTAGCTTCAGCAGCAGCCATTTTTGTATAAGCCAAGCCGTTGATGAACATTGGATATTGATCCAATTTGAATTTACTCATTGAGAAATTTTCTACACCACGCAATGTTTGAATACCATATAAGGCATCTTCAGGGATTTCACGTTCGCCTATTAGGTCATGTTCTTTTCTTGTTTTCATTTCGATTTTTATTTAAAGTTAAATTTATTTCTGGTTTTAACTATCACAAAGATACAATTAACATTCTGTTATTAAAAACAAATTATATCGAAAGATTTACTCAACAAACCAATTTATTAAGGTATGTTTTATAGCATATTTTCGAGAAATTTGCTATTATTGTAAAAATGCTTTCAAAATGATGATAATATCCTATTTATCAGTCGTTTTGTCAACTTAAAGCCGCAGTTTGAATCACTTCACTCAAAGTAGGGTGAGTGTGAACCACTGCCTGCAAATCTTGAATCGTCATGTCATGTGTAATCATGGCGCAAACTTCCTGAATCAAATCGGATGCGTGAGCTCCAAAAATGTGGCATCCCACGATTTTATCATCAGCAACCAGTATCTTGCAATAGCCTTCAGGCTCGTTCAGACAAACAGCCTTCCCGTTGGCACGGAAGAACGATTTTTTGGCTTTGTATTTCAAACCCCTTTCCTTACATTCTTCTTCCGTCAAGCCGACAGTTGCCACTTCGGGCAATGTGAACACGGCAGCCGGGATAACATCCAAGCGCAATTTGTCAGTTTCGCCCATAATGTTATTCAAGGCTCTCATCCCCTGGAATATGGCGGCATGAGCAAGCATCATCTGACCTACAACGTCACCAATGGCGTAAATATGCGGAATATTAGTGCGCATATTCTCATCAATCGTGATACCTCGCGGAGTGCATTCCACTCCTATATCTGCCAAATTCAAGGAATTCAAATTTGCCTTGCGCCCTACAGCCATCAGCACCTTGCTACATTCCACCACATCCTGTTCGTCCTTCTTGGTAAATACCACCTTCAAGCCTTTATCATCCTTCTTAATGGCATTGACCGCTGAACGGACATGAATGGTAATTCCACGTTTGGTCAAGCTCTGGCGCAAGCGTTTTGCCAAATCGGCATCGAATCGCGGCAAGATTTCCTTAGCGTATTCCACCACAGTGACCTCGCTACCCAAACAGCTGAAAATAGAAGCAAATTCCAAACCGATAACACCGCCGCCAATCACGCACAAGTGTTCGGGAACTTTCTCCAAATTAAGAATTTCACGTGAAGTAATCACGTCTTCCAAGTCGTTGCCTTCAATCGGTAAGGTTGAAGAAACAGAACCTGTGGCAATAATGATGTAATCAGCGGTGAATTTTTCGCCGGATACCTCAACCGTATGGTCGTCAACAAAGCGGGCTTTACCTCTCACCAAATTGATTTTTGGCTGATTCAATAAAGATTCAACGCCTTCTCTCAGTTGTCGTACGATTTGATTCTTTCTTTCAACCACCATCTTGAAGTCGAAAGAATAGGACAAATCATCAATACCATACACCTCAGCAGAAAGCAAACTCTCAAAAAATTCTGCATTTTTACAGAAAGATTTGGTCGGTATGCAACCCTCGTTCAGACACGTACCTCCCACTTCTCCTGCTTCAATCAGTGTGACATCCACACCTTTCTTTGCAGCAAGCAATGCGGTTTCGTATCCACCAGGACCTGCACCTATAATGATTAATTTTGAGTGCATTTTATTGTTTTAGTTTTTCATGATTGAAGCAATTCTCTGTAGTTCAACAACGGATGTTTAGCCGCTGTTGTCTCGTCCAATCGGCGCACAGGGGTATTGTGCGGAGCGTTGCGCAAAGTGTCGGGCTCACTGATGGCTTCTTCTGCTATCTTGTGCATAATGTCAATGAAACTATCAATAGTTTCCTTCGATTCTGTTTCAGTAGGCTCTATCATAATAGCCTGATGGAACAACAATGGGAAATAGATAGTAGGAGCATGGAAACCATAGTCCAACAAACGTTTAGCCACATCGAGGGTAGTTACCCCAGTGAACTTGTCCAACAAGCCGTCAAATACAAATTCGTGTTTGCAGACAGTCGGGATAGGCAGTTTGTAACTGTCTTTCAAGCATTCTTTGATATAGTTAGCGTTCAAGGTCGCCAATGGTCCTACCAAACGAACATTTTCCTTGCCCAACATCAAGATATAGGTATAGGCTTTCAATAATACGCCGAAGTTACCCATGAAAGCAGAAACACAGCCTGTAGCTTCTTCGTTGTGAATGACATGGAACAGACCGTCATTGCCTTTTCTCACTTTCGGATTCGGCAAATAGTCTGCCAAGTGTTTTGCCACACCTACAGGACCTGAACCCGGTCCACCGCCTCCGTGAGGAGTGGAGAAAGTCTTGTGCAAATTCAAGTGCATGATGTCGAAGCCCATATCACCGGGACGTACCTTACCCAACAATGGGTTGAAGTTGGCACCGTCGTAATAAAGCAAACCTCCACAACCGTGAACCAGTTCGGCAATCTCCTTGATTTCGGTTTCAAACAAGCCCAAAGTATTCGGGTTGGTCATCATGATACCGGCAATCGTATCGTCCAATAATGGACGCAAGGATTCGATGTCAATCGTTCCCTGAGGAGTGGATTTCACCTCAACGACTTCCAGACCGCAAACAGCCGCACTGGCAGGGTTAGTACCGTGGGCACTGTCGGGTACAATCACTTTGACGCGCTTGTCATCACCGCGCATTTCGTGATAACGGCGCATGGTCATCAATCCAGTTAACTCGCCGTGAGCACCGGCAAACGGATTGAAGGTGAATTCACTCATACCGGTAATGGCAGCCAACGACTGGTTCAAATTATAATAGACCTCAAGCGCACCTTGTACGGTTTCGTCAGGCTGCAACGGGTGCAGATGATTGAATCCCGGTAATGCTGCTATTTCTTCATTGATTTTTGGATTGTATTTCATCGTACAACTTCCCAAAGGATAGAATCCGGTATCGACACCGAAGTTCATGTTTGACAAGTTGGTATAATGGCGAACAACATCAAGTTCACTGACTTCAGGGAGTTCGGCATCTTCGCCACGAAGCAGTTCTTTCGGCATTTCACTAGTTTTGTCTGCCCAATGGTTCTTAGGCAATGTGAAACCGCGTCGTCCCTTCTTTGAAAGTTCGAATATCAATTTATCGTAATACTTCATGGCTACATACTTTTTACAATTTCTATCAAACTATCAATTTCCTCTTTGGTGCGTTGTTCAGTCACGCAGAACGATACGTAACCTTCTTCAGTCTGCAATGCACCGAAAATACCTTTATCCAAAAGTTGCTTCTGCAAGTCAGCTACAGGCAAAGTAGTGGACAAGACAAATTCCTTCAAGAACGGCTTGTCGAATACAGCCTTGAATTTACCGGTCGCCAAAAGTTCCTTATACAGATAGTGGGCACCGCCATAAGACAATTCGTTCACATCCTTCATTCCCTGCTTTCCCATCAATGACATATAAATAGTCACATAAAGTGCCATCAAAGACTGGTTGGAACAAATGTTACTGTTGGCCTTTTCTCTTCTGATATGCTGTTCGCGAGCCTGCAAAGTCAATACAAAAGCACGCTTGCCGTCCACGTCAGTAGTAGCACCGACAATACGTCCCGGCAATTTTCTCACTAAATCTTTCTTGCAGGACAAGAAACCTACATACGGTCCGCCATAGCACATCGGGATACCCAAAGTCTGTCCGTCACCGCAAGCAATATCAGCATTGTATTCTCCAGGAGTCTTGACTACTGCCAAAGCTGAAGGGTCGCAATAAATGCTCAACAAGCCCTTTTGTGCATGAAGCTGGTCGGCAACACCCGACAAGTTCTCAACAATACCGTATTTATTGATAGAAGGAAGAATAGCACCTGCCACATCACCTTTTGCCACTTCAGCGGACAAAATGTCGAGGTCAGTTACACCATCTTTGGCAGGAATATGGAACAATTCTACACCATGCCATTTGGCGTAAGTGCCAATCACCTTTTTTACTTGATCTAAAAGTGTATCTGAAACCAATACCCTGGTTTTCTTCTTGGTGGCAGCCATCATCATCATCATTGATTCGGCAGCCGAAGTTGCACCGTCATACATGGAAGCATTGGTACATTCCAAACCTGTCAATTCACAAATCATGCTTTGGAACTCAAAAATATATCGCAAAGTACCTTGTGAAATTTCAGCTTGGTAAGGGGTATAAGCGGTCAGATATTCTGAACGGCTTATCAAAGCAGGAATCACAGCCGGAGAATAGTGGTCATAAGCTCCACAACCACAGAAAACAGTCAATCGGCTATTCTTGTTTTGAAGTTCCTCGAATTTGCGACGGACTTCAATCTCCGACATTTCTGACGGAAGTGAATATTCTTCATTATATACAAAGTCTTTGGGCACATCTGAGTACAAATCATCCAATGATTTCATTCCGATACGTTGCAACATGCTTTGTATATCTTCTTCCGTATGGGGAAAATAAGAAATACCCATAGTTATATCACTATTAGATTAGTGTTCTTCGTTTTCGCAGAATTTAGCGTAATCAGCAGCATTCATCAATTTGCCCAATTCTGAATCGTCGCTCATGTTCACCTTAATAATCCAAGTGTCGTAAGCGTCTTTATTAATCAATTCAGGAGCATCGCCCAAATCTTCGTTGATTTCAACTACAGTACCGGTGATAGGAGAAATCAAGTCGCTGGCAGCTTTCACACTTTCCACAGCACCGAATTCTTCGCCTTGTTCAACATCATCGTCAACATCAGGCATATCTACATAAACAATGTTACCCATTGCCTGTTGTGCATGGTCTGTAATGCCAACATATCCTACACCATCAACTACCTTAACCCATTCGTGAGATTCACTGTAATAAAGTCCATCAATTGTTTTTGCCATAATATTAAGATTTTAATGTTTTATATTTCTATTTTTTATAGTTCTTATCGTAGAATTTCTTCTTGCAAACCGTGCCTTTGAAGGTCTTTTTACGGATGCGGATTTCCACTTCCGTTCCAAGAGTAGCATAGGCTTTTTCTATCAATGCCATACAAACGCTCTTGTCGGTAGAAATGGAGTGGTAGCCCGTAGTGACATGACCTATAACCCTACCATCCACCTCAACATCGTAGCCTGCACGAGGAATGGCCTTGTCTTGCAATTCAATGCCGACCACTTTCTTGACAATACCTTCTGTCTTTTGTTTCACGATGGCAGCCTTACCGATAAAGTCGTTCTTATCCACTTTTACAAACATTCCCAATCCACCTTCAACGGGTGAAATTTCTTCACTCAATTCATGACCGTAAAGCGGCAATCCCACTTCAAAACGCAAGGTATCGCGACATCCTAAGCCACAAGGTTGAACATGGGCATCATTGTAAAGCACATCCCACATTTTCACAGTTTTTTCCAAGGAAGTATAAAGTTCAAAACCGTCTTCCCCGGTATATCCTGTACGGCTGACAATCAAAGGTTCGCCCTCCCAAGTAGTTTCAATAAATGCATAGAAAGGCAAATCCTTTACATCCAAGCCCAATGTTTCCACCGCCACTTGTTCGGCTTTAGGTCCTTGCAATGCAATTTCACCCCAAATTTCGGAAGCATTGTTGATTTGCACTTTAAAGCCTTCCTGCTTTTGGCAAATCCAACCATAGTCCTTGCCAATGTTGGCAGCGTTTACCACCAACAAATAGCTGTCAGCAGCACGTTTATAGACCAACAAGTCGTCCACCACGCCACCGTTTTCATACAACATCATTCCATATTGTATCTTACCCGGTTCAATCAAGCGGACATCGTTGGTAAATATATAGTTTACGAATTTTTCAGCGTCTTCTCCCTTAATGAAGATTTCGCCCATGTGTGAAACATCAAACATTCCCACAGCGTTTCTCACCGCATTGTGTTCATTGATGATAGTATCATATTCGATAGGCATAATAAATCCCCCGAAAGGACTCATCTTTGCCCCCAATTCAATATGTCGGTCATAGAGGCATGTTTTAAAATAATCGTTCATTTTATTATATTTTAAGGTTTTAATAATATTTCTATAAATTGTGCTGTGGTGAAACCCATAATGTGTTTTGTCATGTCGAAATTCTTTAAGGCTTCTTCCACTGCTTTCTGCTGCATACTTACCCCACGGAGCAAGTCGTTGACTTCCTTTTCCACATCGTTTTCAAATGAAAAGTAGTCTCCTTCAATTCTGATTTGTCGGATGACATCATTTTTCAAGTCTACATTCAACGACACCTCACCCACTCCTTTCAAGTGATGGTGCTTTTTTATCGTATATACGGGATTCTTACCTTTAAAGAAATCATCTTCCAAATATGTTTGTTCTATAGATTCTATGTTTTTCACATCTTCGTCTGTCAGTTTCAACTCGCCGTCCTTACAAAATTCACCTATTACATAGCGTTTGAAATCCTCAATATCCATGTCGGTATATTCGCGCAAATTCGTGACTCGACTTCTGACTGATTCCACTCCCTTGCTCTCCATTTTGGTTGTGGAAGGAGTAATGGCTTTTTGCATTTTTTCGAAATCGCTGTCAAATAGAAGAGTACCGTGAACAATACAATTTTCGGGAGTTTTATAGAATGCATTTCCTGAGACTTTACTGCCTTCGATAGTAATGTCATTTCGCCCGGAAACCTCGGCATTCACACCCATTTTTTTTAGTATAAATGCCAGCCGGCGAAGAAAACAATCAAACAGGAATCTTACGTTATCACCTCGGGTAATATAGGAAAGCATGATGTTTCCCTGGTCTGAATATACGCATCCCCCTCCGCTTTTACGTCTGTATAATTGAATTTTTTCGTGTTTGCAATAGCTTAGATTAACTTCGTTTTCCATTAGTTGGTTCCTGCCGAAAATTACGGTAGGATCTACCTGCCACATAAAAAATCCTTCTTCTTTGAGGACGCGAGCCAAATATTCCTCCATCGCCAAATAAAAAATCAAGCGGTGTTTTTTGGGAGTTGGTAAAACTACGTGTTTCATAGATTTACATTTATCAATTCCCAAAATTAGTATTTAAACATCACAAAAAAAACTTTATATTGGTGTTTAAAAACATGATTTTAACTAATTGTCTTACCAGCGAACAGGTGCATAGACATTGTAAGTGGAGAAATCTCTGTAAGGAGAAAAGTACATGTATCTGCCATCGTAGTTAAAATAGCAGAATTGTGGTTCAAGATAACTATTGTTGAAATAAATATAGAGTTCGTTTCCGTAGTGAATTTCCCATTCAAACCATTCTTCCACCAAACGGTCGAAACGGTCATAATAGCTGTAAACCCCTTCGCAATTCTGATAGAATGTATAGTGGTCGGCATCATATTCAGTAACAGCAAAACCGTTACTTTCCACCAACACCCAATTACCTACAATAGGTGGTATTTCATCAGGTTCATAGTATTCATCACAAGAGGTCAATGACAAACTTGTGAACAGGATAACAAACAATATTATTATTTTATTTTTTAAATATTTCATAGATGATAATTATATATACACGTTAATACTCTTCAATTACTATTTTACAAATGTAAAACAAATTTCTTTTTACTTCAAATCTCAGACATTTATATAGAAAAAAACTCTCATGTTTTATTAACATGACCTGCTCCATAAATGGTAGATAAATTATTGAAAGAATTTGATAATCTTGATGAGAAAGTCCAAAAACTCTATTTATTAATACATATATTCCTGTTTATTAATATGTAATAAACAGGAATATATCATCTGTCCATTTTAAATGACCTGAATATCAGAATTAATTTCTTTCAACTTCTCTATAAAAAGTTCTCTATCTTTCACAAAATAGGGTTTAATCTGCATCTTATCCACATTTTCCGGCAAATAATAGACAACAACACTATCCGATTGTCTGACCAGTTTCCGAATGGTTTTAATAGGTACTATTCCATTCCCCTTCAATAGGTCATCATCAGTAATCGTATAAGAGCGTTTAAAAATCATCAATATCGGAATCCATAATATTAGGAATGGAAAAATTTTACTGTCCATCAAAGCCAAACCAAATACAATCAATGAGCAACCTAAAAAGATATAAAACCTCAGATTCCTTATGCTCTGTTTAAAAACTGCTTTCATACTAGATTATAGTTTAAATAATAGAAATTGTAAATGTAAAAGAAAAAAGGGTAATTCCAAAAATCCACTATAAATATTTACCAAAAATTTTTGTAATACTTATATAGTATTTACTGTTGATAACCTGTGTATAATCCTGTTCATTATTCTATAATATAAAAATATACTTATTCTATATCAGCATTTTAAGCGTTTACAAACAGTTATCAACATACTGTTAATAACTTGTTCATATCTATATATAAAATAAAAGCACTACCTTTGCAGCCGAAATTAGGTTTTATCATTCAAATTCAATTAATATTTATGTTTACAAAAGAGAACCGCAGCAATACCTTACACGGTATTCTATTGATTGCGTTATTTTCATTTGCAGCATTCTATATTGCTGAAATTCCATTTGTTAAGAATCTTTCTTTCAGCCCGCTTATTGTCGGTATTATCTTGGGAATGTTATATGCCAACAGTCTGCGAAACAAATTGCCTGAAACATGGGTACCTGGCATTAAATTCTGTACCAAGCAGATACTTCGTGCAGGTATCGTTCTTTATGGTTTCCGCCTTACTTTGACACAAGTAATGGCCGTTGGAGTTCCTGCCATTGTAATGGATTCCATCATTGTTGCAAGCACAATTTTCCTTGGACTTTGGTTTGGTAAAATCATCAAATTAGACAAAGAAACTACTTTGATGACTTCTACAGGTAGTGCCATTTGCGGTGCAGCCGCAGTGCTTGGAGCTGAGCCTGTTGTGAAATGCGAAGGCCACAAGACAGCCATTGCAGTTTCTACAGTAGTTATCTTTGGAACAATCTCTATGTTCCTATATCCTATTATGTATCGTACAGGACTTTTGGACGGTTTGAATAATACTCAAGTTGCCATCTATACTGGTAGTACATTGCACGAAGTTGCCCACGTGGCAGGTGCAGGAAATGCAATGGACCCTACAGACAGTCTGGGTATTGCAGGTACAGCCACCATTACAAAAATGATTCGTGTAATGTTGTTGGCTCCAGTATTGATTATCATGGGCTTTGCCTTGGCTGGCCGTAAAAATAAAGGCGAAAACACTGGAAAAAGCAAGATTACCATTCCTTGGTTTGCCTTTGCATTTATCGGTATAATCTGTGTGAATACTCTATTACAATATTTATTCGGAGTGGAAAGTGTGAAGGAAATTCCATTGAACGGAGCGATTGAATATATTGATACATTCATGTTGACTATGGCGATGACTGCCCTCGGAACAGATACCAGCATCGAAAAATTTAAACAAGCCGGAGCAAAGCCTTTCCTATTGGCAGGCATACTTTACGTTTGGTTAGTAGGTGGCGGATACTTATTGACCAAATATCTTGTTCCTATTCTATAACAACCACTTGTTAACAACAATATCAACCCCCTTGTCAAAAATAATTGACAAGGGGGTTTCTTTATATAATTATCCCTGTTAATAACTGTTGATAACTCTTTTTAAAAAGGCTCAAAATCCCCCTTTATTCACGCTAAAAAAACCGTTTATCAACAACTTTTATAAACATACCATTAACAAGTTGTCAACCATTTATAAACAATTAAATATTTGATTTTCAAGACTATCTTATTTTTATTAACAATTCATATTTTAGGTTATAAACAAAAAATACGCCTGCTGGAAGTCATTTATTAACAACCATACAGGCGCTATGTGTAAAAAACAGTATTTTGTTATTTCACAGCTGTGAAAAAATGCCACATGACAATACCGGCAGTAATAGATACATTCAATGAATGTTTTGTTCCGTATTGAGGCAATTCCAAACACAAGTCGGAAGCATCAACCACTTGTTGTTGAACGCCTTTTACCTCATTTCCCAAGATTACAGCGTGCTTCACCTCCTTATTCACTTCATATTGTTCAAGACTGACACTACCGTTTACCTGTTCAATACTACAAATCTTATATTCTTTCTTTTTCAATTCATCCAAAAGATCCATAATGTTTTCGCGGTATTCCCAGTCCACGGAATTTTCTGCACCTAATGCAGTCTTATGAATGTCAGGGCTTGGAGGAGTGGCAGTTATGCCACACAAATAGATTTTCTCAATCAAGAAAGCATCGGCAGTTCTAAACACAGAACCTATATTGTTCAAACTTCTGATATCATCAAGAATCACCACCAATGGTATCTTTTTCACATGATGGTATTCCTCGCAATCTATACGCTCCAGTTCGAGCATTGTTTTTTTCTTCATCTCTGATATTCTTTAGTTTTGCAAATGTACAAAATATATGTTGTTAACAATGTTGATAAACTGTTGAAAACGTTGAATAACTTATTCAAAAATATTAATAAATAAATTTGACTTTTTCATTTTCAATATCTTATATAAATTAATTCTTAGATTCCAAGAAAGTTATTATAAAGTAATTATTATATATTTCACAGTCTTTTCAACAGATTTTAATAACAACAACCATATAAATTTATTAACTTTGCGAATTATTAACAGTATGTTGATAAATAGATTATAGTTCTTATAGACAGTGCTATTAGGTGTGCATAAACTTTTGATAACTCTGTTAAAGTATTTAATAAGTTCTTATGCAAGAAAAACCTCTAAAAGTTATCATACTTATTAACGCGCTATATATAACAACATATTATTCTTTTTTAAAAATAAAAAACAAAATAATATAATAATAATGATTGTGGATAAGGCTAACAAAAACAATGCTGTTTCTAACAATGATGAATTGGTAGAAAAGATTAATCGCTTGAAGAAAGAAAAGAATGCGATTATACTGGGACACTATTACCAGCGTGATGAAATCCAAGAAATATCTGATTTCATTGGAGACAGTTTGGCGTTAGCTCAAAAGGCTGCCGAAACTGATGCAGATATTATTGTTAGTTGTGGAGTAAACTTTATGGCTGAAACTGCCAAAATTCTTTCTCCAAGTAAAAAGGTTATCGTTCCGGATATGAATGCGGGATGTTCCTTGGCCGACAGTTGTGATCCTGTAGAGTTTAAAAAGTTTATCGATGCCAATCCTGGCCACGTCGTTATTAGCTATGCCAACACTTCGGCTGAAGTGAAAGCCTTGACTGATGTCATTGTCACTTCTTCTAATGCTGCCAAGATTGTAGAGAGCTTCCCGAAAGACCAACCTATCATCTTTGGCCCTGATCGAAATTTAGGTAGTTATATCAATAACCTTACAGGCCGTAATATGAAACTTTGGAATGGAGCTTGTATGGTACACGAAAAATTTAGTGTGGACAAATTGATTGGTTTGAAACAACAATACCCTAACGCTAAAGTTTTGGCTCATCCTGAATGTAAGAAAGCATTGTTGGTATTAGCTGACAAAATTGGTTCAACAAAAGCGTTGTTGGACTATGCTGTAAATAGCGAAGATCAAGAATTCATTGTAGTTACTGAATCCGGCATCCTGTATGAAATGAGAAAGGCTTGTCCTGAAAAGACATTTATCCCTGCTCCTCCGGATGACAGCACTTGCGCTTGCAACGAATGTGCTTATATGCGTTTGAATACATTGGAAAAATTATATGCTTGTTTGAGAGATGAAACTCCTGAAGTGAAAATCAGTGATGAGCTTTGCAAAAAGGCTGTCGTTTCAATCAACAGAATGTTGGAAATCTCTCGAAATTTAGGTCTGATAAAATAAAAAAATAAAATATATGGAATACAATCATAAAGAAATTGAAAGCCGTTGGCAACAATATTGGAAGGATAACAATATTTATAAAGCTGACATTAATTCTGAAAAACCTAAGTTCTATGTTTTGGATATGTTCCCTTATCCATCAGGAGCAGGTTTGCACGTTGGTCACCCTCTAGGTTATATTGCTTCTGATATTTATTCTCGTTATAAACGTTTACAAGGTTTTAACGTACTTCACCCAATGGGATATGATGCCTATGGTTTGCCTGCTGAACAATATGCCATTCAAACCGGTCAACATCCTGAAGTAACTACTGTAAACAATATCAATCGTTATCGCCAACAATTAAATAAAATTGGTTTCTGTTATGATTGGAGCCGTGAGTTGAAAACTTGTGATCCTAAATATTACAAGTGGACTCAATGGGCATTTACTAAAATGTTCAATTCCTATTACAACAACGACAAGCAAAACGCAGAAAGTTTGGACGAGTTGATAGCACATTTCGAAAAATTCGGTACTGAAAATGTAAACGCAGCTTGCAGCGAAGTTTTGAATTTCACAGCTGAAGAATGGAATGCAAAGAATGAACAAGAAAAGAACGATATCTTGATGAACTATCGTATTGCTTACTTAGGTAATACAATGGTGAACTGGTGTCCTAAATTGGGTACAGTTTTGGCTAACGATGAAGTTAGCGAAGGTGTGTCTATTCGCGGTGGCTATCCTGTTGAACAAAAAATGATGCGTCAATGGTGTTTGAGAGTATCAGCTTATGCTCAACGCTTATTGGAAGGATTGGATAAATTGGACTGGACAGATTCTTTGAAAGAAACTCAAAAAAACTGGATTGGTCGTTCTGAAGGCGCTGAAATGAACTTCAAGGTAGTGGGACAAGACTTGAACCTTGAAATCTTCACTACTCGTGCAGATACTATTTTTGGCGTTACTTTCATGGTTTTGGCTCCTGAAAGTGAATATGTAGAAAAATTGGTTACAGCAGAACAAAAAGAAGCTGTAAAAAATTATATGGATGAAATCAAGCACAAGACAGAACGTGAACGTTTGATTGACAAACAAGTTTCAGGTGTGTTCTCTGGTTCTTATGCTGTGAATCCTTTGACAGGCAAAGAAATTCCTGTATGGATTAGTGACTATGTATTGGCTGGTTATGGTACAGGTGCTATTATGGCTGTTCCTGCTCATGATAGTCGTGACTATGCTTTTGCCCGTCATTTCAATTTGCCTATCATTCCTTTGATTGAAGGTTGCGATGTAACTAACGAAAGTTTTGATGCAAAAGAAGGCAAGATGATTAACTCAAAAGGTGTTGAACTTGACCTTAACGGTTTGGAGGTAAAAGATGCCATTGCAACTACTAAAAAATTCATCGAAGAAAAACATATTGGTAAGGTAAAAGTGAACTATCGTTTGCGTGATGCTATTTTCAGCCGCCAACGCTACTGGGGTGAACCGTTCCCTGTATATTATAAGAATGGTATTCCTCACACTTTGACTGAAGACAAACTTCCTTTGGAATTGCCTGAAATTGACAAATTCTTGCCTACTGAAACTGGTGAACCTCCATTGGGTCGTGCTGAAAACTGGAACACAGAGGAAGGCTATCCTTACGAACTTTGCACAATGCCTGGTTTCGCAGGTTCTTCAGCTTACTATTTGAGATATATGGATCCACACAACGAAAATGCTTTGGTTTCAAAAGAAGCTAACGAATATTGGAGAAATGTGGACTTGTATATCGGTGGTACAGAACACGCAACAGGTCACTTGATTTATAGCCGTTTCTGGAACAAGTTCTTGTTTGATCTTGGTGCTGTTTGCGAAGACGAACCATTCAAGAAATTGATAAACCAAGGTATGATTCAAGGTCGTTCTAACTTTGTATATAGAATTAAGGATACAAATACATTCGTTTCTTTGAATTTGAAGAAAGATTACGACACTACTCCTATCCATGTTGATGTAAACATTGTGACCAATGATATTCTTGACATTGAGAAATTCAAACAATGGCGTCCTGAATTCAACAATGCTGAGTTTATTTTGGAAGACGGCAAGTATGTTTGCGGTTGGGCAGTAGAAAAGATGTCAAAATCAATGTTCAATGTAGTGAATCCTGATGACATTGTTGATACTTATGGTGCTGATACACTTCGTTTGTACGAAATGTTCTTAGGCCCGTTGGAACAAAGCAAACCTTGGGATACTAACGGTATCGATGGTGTTAACCGCTTTATCAAAAAATTGTGGGGCTTGTTCTTCAAAAATGATACAGTAGTCGTTAAAGACCAAAAAGCTACTCCTGAAGAATTGAAGGCTGTTCACAAACTAATCAAGAAAGTAACTTGGGATATTGAACACTTCTCATACAATACTTCTATCAGTGCATTCATGATTTGTATCAATGAATTGATTGCCTTGAAATGCTCTTCAAAAGAAGTTTTGTCTGACATTGTAGTTTTGATTGCTCCGTTTGCCCCTCACATTGCTGAAGAATTGTGGCACACTTTGGGCAACGAAACTTCTGTATGTGATGCTAAATGGCCGGAATTTAACGAAGCTTACTTGGTCGAATCTACTGTAAACTATACAGTATCTTTCAACGGTAAGGCTCGTTTCAATATTCAGGTTGCCAACGGAACTTCAAAAGAAGAAGTGGAAAAAATTGCTCTTGCCGACCCTAATTCAGCAAAATGGATTGAAGGCAAAACACCTAAGAAAGTGATTGTTGTTCCTAATAAAATTGTGAATATCGTATTATAATAATATAAAGGTAGTTTCGTTATATAATTAATAATCTTTTGTTTAGAATGAAAAGTCTTGTATTTGCAACAAACAATAAAAAAAAACTAAGGGAGATTCGTGAAATCATTGGAAATAAGTTTGAAGTATTGAGTCTTGAAGATATTAATTGTCATGAGGAAATACCTGAAACTTGCGATACGATAGAAGGTAACGCTTTACAAAAAGCACATTATATTAAGGATAAATTCGGAATGGATTGCTTTGCTGACGATACTGGTTTGGAGGTGGCAGCATTGAATGGCGAACCTGGGGTTTATTCTGCAAGATATGCCGGAGAAAATGTGACTCCGGAACAGAACATTGACAAACTTTTGTCAAAAATGGAAGGCGTGAAAAATCGTTCTGCCAAATTCAGAACGGTCATTGCTTTCATTCATGGTGACGTGGAAAAAGAATTTGAAGGTCAAGTTTCAGGTTCTATCACTACTGAACGTCATGGTGAAGGTGGTTTTGGTTACGACAAGGTTTTCCAACCGGAAAACTCTGATTTGACTTTTGCCGAAATGACATCTGAAGCAAAAAACAAAATCAGTCATCGTGGTAATGCCACCAAATTATTTGTTGATTACTTAAATGATGAATTATGAATAAACTAAAATTTTTATTATTCTGTTTGATTGCTCTCTTTGCATTCAATGCGAATGTGACGACCGCACAACAAGTGGGAGATTGGAAATTGCACCATGTTTATTCCGGTTTACACGTTCAAAATATCATTGACAACGGTAAATTGGTCTATTACTTGTCCGACGGTTATCTGTATGCTTATGATAAGGAGAATGACGAAACACTTTTCTTCAGCAAGAGAAATGATTTGTCTGACAACTTTATCAAAAACATTTACTATAACTTCGAAAAGGATTACTTGTTCATCGTTTATGAAAATTCCAACATTGACATGTTGTACAATGACGGTAAGGTGGTTAATATCCCTGATTTGAAGAATGCGGTGCTGACTACTGAAAAAGGTATTAACGGTGTGGATTTCGCAGGCAGATATATCTATGTTGCCACCGACTTCGGTTATATGGTGGTGGACGAAGATAAAAACCAAATTAAGGAATCTCACAATTACAATAAGAAATTTACCTCCATCATCGTCACTGACAAATACATCTATGCTTGTGTAAACAATAAGATTATAGTTTCAGAACTGGAAGCGCCTCATTACGAATACTCTGCATTTACAGTAACCAAATATAGTGTGGAGAATTTGTATAAGATGGACAACAACAAGTTCTGTTCGGCTTCGGGTTGGTTCTATACATTTGAAATTGGTGCGGATTATAAGAATCCGAGTATCAAGGTTATCAAGGAACAATCTGTAAAATTGGTTTCAAAATCAAAGAATGGCTATATAGCTTCATTTGATGGATTCTATATGAATTTGGACAATCAGGGCAATGTAGTGAATGAAGTTGTTTTGCCGGAAGGTGAATTTTCAGGCAGCTTGATTTCTTCCATGGAAAATGACGGCTCTGTTTGGGGTGTGGATAAGAAAGGTATCAAGCAATTTATCATCAAGGATGGCGGTATCACTTATTTGCATGAAAATTTCCGTCCGAATGCCACTACTGTAAACTATCCGGGTTATATGGCATATAAGAACAATCGTTTATACGCCATGACTTCAGGTGAACTTTATACTTATCAGGGTAGCTATGAATTCGGTCTTTCTTCTTTGGAAAAAGGTGTTTGGAAAGATTTGGCTCCTGATAACGTGCATGGTTTGATTAACGAGCACTCCAACGGAGTGTTGAAATCACCTTATGCTTTGACTATCGACAACAACGATCCTAATAAAATTTGGTTCGGTTCATGGTGGGAAGGTATCTTCTGCGTTAAGGACAACAAGCAAATCATGAAATTCGACAGTACCAACTCTCCAATGGTATTGGACTACATCTGTTCTGTGCCTGACATGAAGTTTGATACAAAGAATAACCTTTGGGCTATGTTTTCCAATACAGTGGTCAATTCAGCCCCTTCTCTATTGCTGTTGCCGGCTGAAAAAGTGAACGACAAGGTACAAAAGACAGATTGGACTACATTCAGTCATCCTTCATTCATTGTGGATAAGCAAGGACGTATGTTCGTTACCAAAAAAGGTATTGTCTTGGCTGCCAACAACATTTGGAAAACCAAATTAATGGTATTGGACATAAACAATACGCCTGCCAATACAGCTGACGACCGTATGTCGGTTTATGCTACATTTAGTGACCAAGACGGTAAAGGTGTGGACATTTCCTTCATTTTCGACTTTATGGAAGACAAGAACGGACACATCTGGTTGGCAACCAACACAGGTGTCTGCTACTTGAATCAAAATAACTTGTTCAACAAGTTCTATGTAACCAGAGTGAAAGTGCCTCGTAATGACGGTACAAACCTTGCCGACTATTTGTTGGACGGTTTGTTTGTCAACGCAATAGCTGTCGACGGTGCTAACCGTAAATGGTTTGCCACTTCAACATCGGGCGTTTATTTGGTCAGTGAAGACGGTACTGAAATCTTGAAACACTTCACTACCGACAACAGTTCATTGCCTGACAACAACGTAGTATCTATTGAATGTAATACAGACAATAACATCGTGTATATGGGTACTCCTAAGGGTATTATCGAATACAGTAGCGATGCTATTCCTGCCGAAGATAATTTTGACAATGTATATGCTTATCCTAACCCGGTTCGCCCTGACTACACAGGTGCTATTACCATTCGTGGTTTGATGGAAAACTCATTGGTCAAAATTGCCGATTCAGCAGGCAATGTCATTTACTCTACCAAGTCAAATGGCGGTATGGTAGTATGGGACGGTTGCAATTCCAGAGGAGAAAGAGTGAACACAGGTGTTTACTTCGTGTTGGCATCACAATCGATGAATGATAATTCCGAAGGTTGTGTAACTAAAATTTTGGTAGTGAAATAATTAAATTGAAACTATTATAATTGCGCAGTTTCATCGCTGCGCATTTTTATTATTGATATGAAAATTGCTATTATAGGCTATGGTAAAATGGGAAAGACCATTGAAAGAATAGCCAAAGAACGCGGACACGAAATAGTGTCTGTCATAGATTCTGAAAATTTGAATGATTTTGATTCCCCGGCTTTTGCTTCTGCTGACGTGGCTATCGAATTTTCCACTCCTGCAACAGCTTGCGACAACTATGTCAAGGCATTTTCCAAGGGTGTGGCTGTCGTTTCGGGTACTACGGGATGGATTGACCGTATGGAAGAAATAAAAGCCGTATGCAATGAAAAGAATGGCGCATTTTTCTATTCTTCAAATTTCAGTATAGGAGTGAATTTGTTCTTCGAGTTGAACAAGCATTTGGCGAAGCTGATGAACAAATTTTCTCAATATGATGTTTCTATAAATGAAATTCACCATATTCATAAATTGGACCATCCAAGCGGTACAGCCATTACATTGGCAAACGGTATTCTTGACAATTTGGACAGAAAAAATGCTTGGACGGAAACAGAAGATGGTGATGACAAATTGAAAATTTACCATCAGCGCATCGGTGAAGTTCCCGGAACTCACACCGTTTGCTACAAGTCGGCAGTGGATTCCATTAAAATTGAACATGAGGCTTTCTCGCGCGAAGGTTTTGCCTTGGGAGCAGTGATTGCCGCCGAATGGATGTGTGGTAAAAAAGGCTGTTACTCTATGGAGGACATGCTTAATTTTAAAGATTTATAATTGTATATTATGAGTGATTCTGCTGAAAATAAGAGCTTTAAACAACGTTTGGAAGGTGTGAAGAAAACACGTTGGATTCGTTTTGGAATTGTATCGGTGATTTTCTTCTTATGGGTAATCTGGTTGGGCAATCCTTGGGTACTTTTGGTCTATCCTATTTTGTTCGACATCTATTTGACCCTATATATTCCTTGGAACTGGTGGAAAAAGAGCAAGAACAAGACCGTCAGAACTGTCATGGGATGGGTGGACTCTATCGTCTATGCCTTGATTTTGGTGTATTTAATTTTTGCTTTCATCGGTCAGAACTACAAGATTCCATCTTCTTCATTGGAAAAGACCTTATTAATCGGTGACTATTTGTGGGTGAACAAGATGTGCTATGGTCCTCGTGTTCCGCAGACTCCTTTGCACTTCCCGTTGTGTCAGAACACTTTTCCTATCATTAACACAAAGAGCTATATCGAAAAGCCACAGTTTGAATATCATCGTTTGAAAGGTTATCGTGACATTGAACGTGGCGATATTGTCGTGTTCAATTTCCCTGCCGGCGATACTATCGTAATGAATATGCAGAATCCTGATTATTATACTGTTTGCTATAAGATTGGAGAAAGCTATATCGCTCAGAATCCGTTTGAAAACCAATTTAAGGACAAACGCGACTACATCAAGGCTTGTATGAATATTGGCCGTGACTATGTGGCTAAAAACGCTGAATTTGGTGAAAAGATATATCGTCCTGTTGACCGTCGCGAAAACTATGTGAAGCGTGCCATCGGTCTCCCGGGTGACTATTTGAAGATTGTAAACAACATTATCTATATCAACAACAAACCATTGGAAGAGCCTAAGAATGTTCAGTACAACTACTTTATCCGTACCAATGGAACAACCATTGACGCTCCTATTTGGGACGAGGCTGGTGTCAGCGTGGTGGATCGAGGAGAAGTGCAGATGGACAACAATATGGCGCAACAAGGCTTGGTTTATATCGCTCCGTTGACCTACGATATGGTCAACTATTTCAAGAGCTTGAGCTATGTGGTATCAGTAGAAAGAGTTCCTGTTTACGAAGATTTTCCATTGTATCCTATTACAGGCGGTTATGGTTGGACACGTGCTGACTATGCCAACAATTTGCCTAAGGGTATCTGGATTCCTAAGAAAGGTAAAACATTGGAATTGAATATCTACAACTTGCCAATCTACAAACGTCTTATCAAGAACTACGAAGGCAATGAATTGGAAGTCATTGGCAACGATATCTACATCAATCGCGAAAGAACCACTCGCTATACGTTCAAGATGGACTACTATTTCATGATGGGTGATAACCGTGACTGCTCAGCCGACTCACGTTACTGGGGTTTGGTTCCTGAAGACCACATTGTCGGTACACCGATGGTTGTATTAATTTCAATCGATCAGGACAAGGGATTCCGTTGGAACCGTATCTTCAAAACTGCTAATCCGGACAAGGAATAATGGATAGTTTGGCTGTTTTCAGTTCAAGATATGCCGGGTCGATTGACTACTATGCAGCAATGTACCGCTACGGCCGTGTTGCAGTCGATTTGACGGAACATTACGACAAGCGCAACAAATCGCTCAACCGAGTATGCATCGTTGGTCCAAACGGCGAGCAATCGCTTTCTGTGCCACTTTGCAAACCGAACCGCGACATGAAAGTTCGCCAAATTGCCATTTCTGAGCATGCCAACTGGCGACATACGCATTGGGGCGCATTGTTTTCCGCTTATGGTCGTACACCGTTTTTCGAATACTTTGCCGACGACTTGAAAGCTATCTTTGAAGACAAGGAGATACAGACCGTTGCTGAATTCAATTTAAAGTTACACGAAGCCATTGTAGAATTTCTCGACTTGCCCATTGAGACCATAGTTATCCGTGACAAGGCAGACTTGACAAATGTGGAAATCAAGGCAGAGTTCCGTGATGTGAATAGAGACGCTCTCGCAGACTTTCGCATCGAGAAGGAGTATTATCAGATATGGAGTGAGAAACTCGGTTTCTGTCCGAATTTGAGCATCCTCGACCTCCTCTGCAATCTTGGCCGTGAAGCTGTTTATTACATAGCCGATTTAGAGAAATAAGAGAATATATAGCTGTTGCACTTAGCTGAAACCGTTTATTATCTTAACTTGGATAGAGAAGAAAGGGAGATGTCGCCGGACTATGAATTAAATTACTCCCTCTAACATACCTATTGTTATCATACTTCTTTACGATACGGAGAAATTTGTAGTTATCTAAAAACTTAACCATTTGGGTGAAAGCGTATTTGTCTTTATTAATATAACGTGAGTTCGACGAATTGTAAGTGCTTATAAATTTGGTGATTAGCGAAATTT
>JAHHQT010000021.1 GCA_020026215.1 Muribaculaceae bacterium | reverse complement strand
GTATTGACCTCATGTTAGCCGAGGGGTTGAAGATCAAAGTATTGTTGTTGCCCGACGGCGACGACCCTCACAGCTTTGCCAAGAAGCACAACGCTACCGAATTTCAAGATTATATCAAGGAAAATGAAACGGATTTTATTCGTTTCAAGACCACAATATTACTTTCTGACTTGGAAAACGATCCGATTCAGAAAGCACGCGCCATTGGCGATATTGTAAAATCCATTTCTGTTATTCCGAAAGAAATTGCCCGTTCCATCTATATTAAGGAATGTAGTACACGTTTCGAGATTGAGGAAAAGGTACTTGCCAAAGAGGTACAGAAATATATCAACTCTGGAGAAACTACTTCCTCTGCCGTTCTGAAAGAACAGGAAAAGCAGAAAGAAATAGCCGTCCAACCCGAGAGAAAGGAAATAGAGCCCAGCGACAATCTTCGTCCCTACGAATACGAAGTCATCCGCTATGTTGCCAAATTTGGTATGCTCGACTTCTTGGAGGCATACGACGATCAAGGAAAGACGTTTATTGCCAATGTCACCGAATATGTCCACAATGAGTTGAACAACGACGGCATTGAGTTCAAGGATGCCACTTATCGTAAAATATTCAACTATGCTTTGGCCGCTATCCCGGAATACCGTCAGTCTTTGGCGGAAAAGCAGCAGGACATGGAACGAGTGGAGAAGATGAAATACGAAGAAGGTATCAACGACATCCGCTCCGGTCTTCACGGCTACGAAAATCTGGAAGAGAAGGAAAAGGAACTGAACGACCGTATCAAGGCAGAAACCGCACAGGAATTGATGGAATTCGGCATGGACTATCTGCAAAAGCGTTTGTGCTCTGACATTGACGACGATATCCGAACCACCTCACTTGAACTGGTCACAGAGAAGCATCAGTTGAGCAAGGTTCACTCCAAATTCACAAAAATTGAGAGTGAAGCAGAACGTCTGATGGATGCTTTGCCTACAGCTATCATCGGATGGAAAGACGCTATTTTACAAAACAAGCTAAAAGTATTGACAGAGGAGCTTAAACACACCACAGAGGAAGACAGAATGTATCAGTTAATAGTTGAAATACAACAATTAAAAAGTTTGCAACTCAAACTCTCGAAATTAACGGGAGAAAGAGTAATCATTCCCTAACAAGGTGTTTTTAATATGAATCTTTTTACTAAATTTGCGAATATAAAACATCAAAATATGAAATTCAGATTTGCACTTCTATTGATTTTTTCAATAATTGCCCAATATTCGTTCGCCCAATTAAATTTACCAACAAGGACAATCGGCAACGAGGAATACTATTACCGCATTGTTGAAAGAAAAGAAAGCATCTACGATATAGTCCAAGACCTTGGTATTTCGAAAGAAACTATCATCAAATACAATCCCTATGTGACATCGGGTATCAAAAAAGGACAATGCCTTTATTTCCCAGTCAGCAAGTTTAACACAGAAAAAGCTGTTGCTGATACTATCCAACTCACCTACACAGTCAGAAAGGGAGAAAATGCTTATCGTATTGCCAAGAATCACGGTGTGAAATTAAGCGACTTAATTGATGCGAATCCGAACATCATCAACGGAGTAAGGGACGGACAAGTTCTGGTTATTCCCGGGAAAACAACTGTCTCTACCAACAACGGCAGTATCAAGTACACTGTCAAGAAAGGCGAAACCGTTTACCGCGTTGCAAAGGAGCACAACATTTCCATTGTGGAACTAACCAAAGCCAACCCGGGCATTTCACCAAGCAACTTTAAGGCAGGAATGATTATCAATATTCCAACACACAAGGAATCAGCAGAAAAAGAATCGGCAGAAACTATTTTCGTGGCTGAAAAGGTGAAAAAAGGCGATACATTCGAAGACATTGCAGCGAAACACAATGTAAGCACAGAAGAAGTAATGTCTGCCAATCCTGACAGCAACGAGTTGAAAAAAGGCGACTACGTATATGTGCCTATTTCTCCAGAAGCCACTGAAGGAACAGACTCTACCCTCGTTGAAGGAGAAGATCAAAGAACACCTATCAATATCACATTGTTATTGCCTGTACACTCTGAAAAAGCCCATCAATCAAAGAAAGCCAAAATCTACGCAGATTTCTACCGCGGATTTCTATTGGCGATAAATGAATATGTCAACAATGACTACAATATCACCATCAACGCCATCGACATTTCCGACAAGGGATTCAAGTCGGTAGAGCGTGAAATTTTGACAGCTTCCAGTGATGTGATTGTGAATTGTAGCGACGACTATATCCACGAGACTGACTCTTTAGGCTATGCACACAATATCAAGGTAATCAATGCCTTGAACTTAAAGAATAAGGACTATTGCAAATACAGCAACGTCTATCAGCTGAACACTCCGTCTGACCAGATGTACGCTACGTTGAACAAAGCCATCTCTGAAAAATTCGAAGGTTCAACCATCCTATACGTAACCAGCAAGGAATTGAAGCCTAAGAATGTGGTAACTTATTTCAAGGAGCACTGCACACTGCCTCACGTTGAAATCAACATTGCTGACTTGGTGGATGAAGATTTTCTGAAAAAGGAAATCGACAAGATCAAAGGTCATGTGGTCATTATCCCGACTTCCAGCAACCTGACATTCTTGAAATTAATTTCACCAATCTTGACCAACTTAAAGGACAAGACCGAAAAAAACAAATTTACGATGCTGGGCTACCCTGAATGGCAAAACTACGAATCTTTGTATTCATTCTATCATAGTGTGAATGCCATCTTCCACACACGCTACTCATCCATCAACAATGATAGCGATGCAGACGACATTTACAACCAATATGTTTACTGGTTTGGCAACAAACCGACACCGACTGTACCGTATATGCATATTTTGGGCTACGACATTGCCAATTTCCTTATTGAAGAAATGAGCGACAAGGACAATCAGTTGAACACTTCCAACCACTATTTCGAAGGAATACAAATTTGTATCAACCTGTCACAGAGCGAAGGTATGAAAGGATATACCAATACAGCCGTATATCTTGTCAACTTCAAACCGGACAACACTATAGAAAAGACTATCATTAAATGAGACGACTAATCATACTTTTGAACTTAATGCTGTTGACAAGTCTGGGCTTGACTGCACAACAGCACTATTCCGCCAACATTTCTGTCGGAGGCAAGGCAGGTATGACCTTATCAAAGGTCATGTTCTCCCCTTCCGTCGAACAGGGCTTTCTTATGGGAAGTATGGCAGGCGTACAGTTCCGCTACATCGAAGAGAAACACTTTGGCGTAATTGCTGAAGTCAATTTCGAACAACGCGGATGGAAAGAAAAATTTGACGAAACAGATTATAGTTATCAAAGGACTCTTAATTACATTCAAATACCTCTTTTAGCGCATATCTACTTTGGAAACAAGGCAAAGTTCTTTTTCAATGCAGGGCCTGAAATTGGTTTTCTAATCAGTGAAAACAAGTCTGCAAATTTTAATTATACTGACATCTCTGACAATCCTTCTGATTTTCCTGTCAAGAACCGTAACACCGAACAATTCACTATGAAGATTAAGAACAAGGTGGACTACGGCATCTCAGCCGGTTTGGGTATGGAACTGAAGATGGGTCAAAAAAATTCAGTAGCTTTGGAAGGACGTTTCTATTACGGACTGAACAACATTTTTCCATCTCACAAGAAAGATGTGTTTGCCGCATCCAATGAAATGTCAATCATGGTTAGTTTAGGCTATTTCTTCCGAGTAAAGTAAGAAAAAAATACCCTAAAATAGCGATTGTAAAAAATGTAGTATTGTTTTATTTTTGCAAAAAAACAAAGACATAATGAGTATCGATTTTAATTATAAACCTAGTGACAAAATGTGCAATTTGATTGCACGCAATCATGCATTGCTATCAGTATTAACCCGATTTGGCATCTCACTGGGTTTTAGAGAAAAGACTATAAAAGAAATTTGCGAGGAACAAAAGATTGATTGTCAGACATTCTTGTCTATCATCAATTTTTTGGAAAACCAATATGGTATTGAACGTTATAATTACAAACAAGGCATTTGCATGGATACAATCATCAAATACCTTAAAGAATCACATATATATTTCCTTGACTACTACTTACCATTGCTTCGCCAAAAATTAGAAGAATCACTCAGCAATGATGCAGCAGAGTCAGAAGACTTCAAGTCAATCGTATTGTTGTATTTCGACAAATACGTTACAGAAGTGCACCATCACATGCAATACGAGGACAAATACGTATTTACTTACGTTTCCAACTTGGTTAAGGGTAAACCGACAGGAAACTACAGTATCATCAAATTTGCTCAAAAGCACAACGACATTGGCTTGAAATTATCGGAATTAAAGAACATCATTATTAAATATTACCCGTTTAATAGTGTAAACAACAAACTGAACGATACTTTGTCAGAAATTTTCAGATGCGAGTACGAACTGGCTCAACACTGCAAAATGGAAGACTATCTGTTCACCCCGGCCGTAGCAGAACTTGAAAATAAATTAAACAAATAAATGAATCACAGACCATTCAAGATTTTGATAGCTGAGAAATCTGCAATACTGAGGAATGGGCTTGCAGACATCTTAAAACGGAATTCCAACATTCCGCTATCAATCACAGATATCTCAGAGGAGAAGTCTTTAAAGTTATTCTTGAAACTTCACACTCCGGATATACTCATTATAAATCCTCTTTTTCCTACTCATGAAAGAATAAAAGACATCACAAAAGAGTATGACAAGATGAATGTAGTAGCTTTGATTACTACACTCATGGACATGAACACTCTTGTGGACTACACTGACACCATCACAATCTATGACGAATACGAAACAATCGACAACAAAATTATCAATTTGTTGGAGAAAGAATCAGATGATGATGACTCAGAACAACTAAGTTCTCGTGAGAAGGATATTGTAAGTTGTATCGTTAAAGGTATGACTAACAAGACTATTGCCGAAACACTTTGCATTTCTGTCCACACGGTCATCACTCACCGCAAGAACATAGCAAAGAAACTTCAAATCCACACTCCGGCAGGTTTGACTATTTATGCAATTGTAAATAAAATTGTGGATATCAAAGAAATTAAGGAATCAATCAATTAGTATATTTGTAAATCCAAACATCAGGATTGGTTTCTTTTAATTTAGAATAAGCAGAGTCATATACTTCTTTATAAGACTCTCCTGAAGCAACATACACTCTATAAACACTCCTCTTATTGTCAAGGATTTGCAGACCTTGCATTGACGATTCCTCAACAAATTGTTTTGCCTGATCAAGTGTACGTAGTGTGGCTACTACCACATAATACATATCTTTCGGTTCAGGAATCACTTCCTTAACCTCTTCTTTTACTACAGCAACAGGCTCCACCTTTTTCTCAACTTGCACCTGTGGAACAAATGTTTCCTGTTGTTTTGCCTTGATTTCAGTCCTCATTCCTGCATAGTCAACAGATTGATCCATCACTACCGGAGTAGATAATGTAATAGTCAATACAATAGCGACTGCAATCATAGCAGCAAATTTGAAAATACTGCGACTGATCGGCAAATAAACGACATCGGCTTTATGGTTTTCTTCTACTTGAGCATTGTTCAATTCTTCAAGCGTACGCAATTTCAAATTGCCGAAACCGTAGAAATCAGAGAATGATGCACAATTTCCAATATTCGGTTCAAAACAAACCGTATTTTCCTCATTAGTATAGAAACTACCCAATCTGCCGAATGACACACGTGACTGAGCATCCAAAAGTTCTCTCAGTTCTTTCACATTGTCTGCAATAGTGCGGATGGCACGGTCGTATGACACTTTTGAACGGCGCATGATTGAGTTAGCCAACAGACCATCGTTGATATTCAACAATGGATTGAATCCCACTCTGCGTGACGGTGGCATCAAGACTCCCGTTTGTGAGAAAACAGCAGGAGTGTAGTGCACCACAAACGCACCGAAACCCGGCAAAATGACGCAGTCATTTCGACGGAGCAAGTATTCAATATGAGGTAAAATTGTTAACATCTGAACAAAGATAATTATTTTTCCACTAAAGAAAAAATTATATTTTCAGTTTCTTGATAAATTTTTCCACCAATTCTGCATCCGCACCCAGCTCAAGAGCCTTTTTCGCATAGTTAATGGCATCATCATATCGATAGTAAAGTTCAGCAGTTCTTGCCTTTAACAAAAACACATCGGGATTGGACGGATCCAATTTCTGCGCTTCTGAAATATCAGCATCCGCTTCTGTCAATTTTCCCAGTTCCAAATGGCATTCTGCCCTGCCGATATAGTTGGCAAATCGGTTTTCTTCCAAAATGATTTCATTGTACAGTGTGACTGCCGATTCAAAATCACCGTTCACCTTATACCAGATAGCCATACCTCGCTTGGCATTCAAGTTTTTTTTGTCAATCGACATTGCCTCGACAAAATCAGCCTTTGCCGATTCCAAATCTCCATATTCCATTGAAATCATACCGTGATAATAGCGCGAATCCACGTCATTTTTATCAAGGTTCATGATGCGCGCGTAATCTTTATATGCAGCTTTTGTACTATCCATTTCCAAATACAGTGCAGCACGGTTGTGGATAATCGTAACCGCATTGGGGGTAATTGCCAAAGCACGGTTATAGAAGCTCAATGCCTCATCATATTTCTTCATGTTGCGATAGACCGTACCCAAGTTCGACAACAATATATAATTATTCGGATTCGCCGGCTCAGTCTTCAATGCCTTATTAAGCATCACTTCGGCAGCGCCCCAATTACGGTCGCCCACATATCGGTCGATGGAATCTAAATAATTACTATAGGTTTGTGCCGACAAACCAAGTGAAAACAAGGCTGAAAGCAACAAAAATAATATTCTCATAAGAATCATTTCAACTAAATTCAAATACAAAACTAACCCCTTTTATCCGAAAAATCTTCATTTTTGGCATAATTTTAGCTATATTTGTGCTTAAATAACAAATAAACTAATCGTATATGACATTATCGACTATTCTTATAGCCACAGCAAATGCCGCTCAAGAGGCAGAAAAAGAAGCAACTAAGATAAAAAATTTCACAGAACAATTTGCAGGACTTTCATTCGATCAAATTCTTGAAAAGGTAATTTCAGGAGCCGTTGACCTTGCATTCAAACTTTTGATAGCCGCGTTGGTTTTCTATATTGGAAAACTTATCATCAACAGAATTTACAAAGGTGTTGGAACTATTCTGACAAAACGTAAAGTTGACCGTTCTTTGACCACCTTTATCCTAAGTGTGATGAAAGCTGCGTTACTGTTTGTTTTGATTATCATCGTAGTTTCCATTTTAGGAATTGAAACCAGCTCATTCATCGCTCTATTTGCCTCTGCCGGTGTCGCAATCGGTATGGCACTCAGTGGAACGTTGCAAAACTTCGCAGGCGGTGTTTTGATTCTGTTAATCAAGCCTTACAAAATCGGCGACTTCATTGAAGTTCAAGGCTATACAGGAACAGTAAAGGAAATTCAACTATTCAATACCATCCTTAATACGACCGACAATAAATCCGTTTTTATTCCTAATGGCGGATTGTCAACAGGAACTATTAAGAACTTCAGCAACGAGGACTATCGTCGTGTGGACTGGGTGGTGAATATTTCATACTGTAACGACTATGATGTTGCCAAGAAAGCTATCCTTGACATTATCCACGCCGATAACCGCATCGTGAAACAATATATCGACGATGACCGCGAAATGCGCAGACTTCAAGACGGAGGCAAGACTGAACAACAACAAGCGGCTGAACAAGAAGAAACCCAAGAGAAAACAAAACGATGCTGGGTATCAAGAGTCTTCTCTCACCGCAAGAAAATCAAGTTCGGCGAAGAAAATGCAAAACCGATAATTACACTGCCTAAGGCCAACTGCTCCCCGTTCATTGCACTGAATGCTTTGTCAAGCAGTAGCGTGGACATCGTGGTAAGAGTATGGACCCCGACAAAATTCTACTGGGATGTTTACTTCGATGTAAACGAAAAGATATACAAGGAACTTCCCAAAGCAGGAATCAGTTTCCCATTCCCTCAAATGGACGTTCACATTACAAAATAACATTAGAACGACTGTTAAAACAACAGTCGTTTTTTTATATTTTATTGTGAAAAAAATAGGACAAATAAATAAGGTTTTAAGAAAAACTATAAGTATATTTGCGTATAGTATATAATTGCGAAAAACTACAACCTTAATGCGTTAGAAAAAAATGTATTCAACGCGCCAGTTAGACCTATTAATCAGCTAACAAACAAACGGATAGTATATCTCGCATTGCGCACAACTATTGCGCCCCTACTTAGATAAATAAAAAACTATATAAATGATAAGTAAATGGAATTACTTACCCCTTACATCCGACGAACAAGAATTAGAGATAGAGTTGGCAAAAAAATTTGCCGACAGTCCGGCGATAGCTGAGCTATTGGTCCAACGAGGTGTATCCTCTGTTGAAGAAGCCAAACACTTTTTTGCTCCGTCTCTATCCGATCTACATGATCCATTTCTCATGAATGATATGGATAAGGCTGTAAATAGGCTTAACAAAGCCATGGGGTCAAAAGAAAAGATATTGGTTTACGGAGACTACGATGTCGACGGCACGACAGCTGTAGCCCTTGTTTACAAATATCTTAGGAATTACTATTCACACATTGAATACTACATTCCTACACGCGACGAAGAAGGCTATGGAATATCGATAAAGAGTATCGATATGGCGGTAGCCAATGGAGTTAAACTAATCATAGTGCTTGACTGTGGAATCAAGGCCATTGAAGAAATTCAATATGCCAAAGACCACGGGATAGATTTTATCATCTGCGACCACCACGTCCCTGATGATGTCCTTCCGAATGCTTATGCCATTCTCAACCCAAAGTTGGAGAATAGCACTTATCCCTATCACCACCTTTCAGGTTGTGGAGTGGGATTCAAGTTCATGCAGGCATTCGCCATGAGTAATGGATTGACAAATCACAACGAGCTGTATTCTTTGCTTGACTTAGCAGCTGTTAGTATTGCCGCCGACATTGTTCCAATGACTGGCGAAAATCGTATTTTGGCGTATCACGGCTTGAAACGCTTGAACTCAAACCCAAACATGGGTTTGCGCAGTATCATCAAGATTTGCAATCTTACCAACCGAGAAATCACCATCAGTGATGTTATCTTCAAAATTGGCCCGCGTATCAACGCATCAGGTCGTATGCAATCCGGAATGGAAGCCGTTGACTTGCTTACTTCCAAAGACCTTTCTGAAATTTACACAATGGCCAAGAACATTGACCAGTACAACAAGGACCGCAAGGAATTGGACAAGAGAATCACCGAAGAAGCCAACCAAATTCTGGAAAGCAAGAGTGAACTCAAGACCAATAAATCCATCGTGATTTACAACAAGAACTGGCACAAAGGCATTATCGGCATCGTGGCTTCACGATTGACCGAGCTTTACTACAAACCGGCAGTAGTGCTTACACTCAGCAACGGATTGGCTACAGGCTCATCCCGTTCTGTTCAGGGCTACGACATCTATAAGGCGGTGGACAGTTGCCGTGATTTGTTGGAAAACTTTGGAGGCCACACCTATGCTGTAGGCCTTTCCTTGAAAGAAGAAAACATTCCTGAATTTTCACGCCGATTTGAAGAATATGTTGAAAAGACCATCAAGCCTAACCAACTTACTCCTCAAATTGACATCGATACCTATTTGAAGTTCGAGGAAATCACTCCCGAATTCCTCTCTTGCTTAAAGTTGTTCAATCCATTCGGACCGGGCAACCAAAAGCCTATTTTCTGTACCAAGAACGTATTGGACTATGGTACCAGCAAATTGGTCGGCAAAAATTCCGAACACATCAAATTGGAATTAGTGGACAACAATTCAGGCAAAGTTCTTAACGGTATTGCTTTTAATATGGCATCTTATTTCGACCATATCAAATCAGGAAAGCCTTTCGACATTTGTTACACAATTGAAGAAAACAAACACCCGAACAATTCCAACAAATATCAACTATTTGTAAAGGAAATCAGAATTTGTTCAAAATAGGCAGTCACGTTGGCTATGGACGAGGAACTTATCTATAGTACGCTGAAAGAATATTGGGGTTACGATTCATTTCGTGAAAAGCAACTCGATATTATTAAATCTGCCTTAAATGGATATGATACGTTGGGTTTGCTTCCTACAGGAGGAGGCAAATCCATTACGTTTCAAGTATCGGGTATGATGGCCGACGGCATGACCATTGTCATAACACCGTTAATTTCCCTGATGAAAGACCAGGTGGACAATTTGCGCACCCGTCACATCAAAGCTATCTACATTCACTCCGGCCTTAAATACTACGAAATCAAAAACGCCATAGACAAATGCATCTATGGTAACTATAAATTCCTGTACATCTCCCCAGAACGCCTATCTTCAGAAACTTTCATCGATGCATTGCGACACATGAATGTTTCGTATATCGTTGTGGACGAAGCGCACTGTATCTCACAATGGGGATTTGACTTCCGCCCTTCTTATTTAAAGATTGCCACCATTCGTGACCTGTTCCCCAATGTACCGATCATTGCCCTGACAGCAACGGCTACCAAAGAAGTGGTAAATGACATTGTCAACAATCTGCAATTCAAGAAGCACAACATCATTCGCAAGAGTTTCCGCCGCGAAAACATTTCCTACATCGTTCGTCAAAGCGAGGACAAAATCGGCAAACTGCTCTCTATCCTCAACAAATCAGTGGGCACAGGCATTGTCTATGTCCGCAGCCGCAACAAGACCAAGCAAATTGCAAAATATTTGGTGGATGAAGGCATTTCTGCCGACTACTACCACGCAGGACTGTCGAACGAAGAAAAGCAGGACAAGCAAGACAAGTGGAAACGGGGCGAAATACGCGTCATTGTAGCCACCAACGCATTTGGAATGGGGATTGACAAGTCAGACGTACGAATCGTCGTACATTTGGACATTCCCAACTCTATTGAGGAATATTACCAGGAGGCAGGACGTGCAGGACGCGACTGTCTTAAATCCTACGCCGTTCTGTTGGCATCACCACGCGACAAAGCGATTTTAAGACGCAGAATTGAAGAGGCTTTTCCTCCCAAAGAGGCATTGTCTGAAATCTATGTTCGTGTCTGCAATTTTTTGGACTTAGGTTTAGGCGCAGGCTATGACAAGATTTTTGAGTTCAATCTTGCCCTATTCTGCCAAACTTTCAACTACAAGCCCGTAGTCGTCCATAATGCGTTGAAACTGCTAACCCAATGCGGACATCTGGAATACATTGAAGAAGTGGAGACCCAGTCAAGAATTCTTATATTGGAGGACAAAGACAGTCTTTACAATATACCCGGAATGCAACCTTATATGGATGAAATTTTCGAAGGCGTTTTGCGCAACTACACCGGACTGTTTTCAGACTATGTATTCATTGACGAATATGCCATTGCCTACAAATATGGCTACAAAGTGGAACAAGTGTTCGAAACGCTTATTTATCTAAGCCGTCAGCACGTGATTCAATACATTCCGAAGAAACGCACTCCCTATATTTATTTTGCCCAATCTCGCATTGAACCTAAATATTTGGAATATCCCAAGAACGTTTACGAAGAAGGAAAGGCACGTTTGGAAAAACGCATCAATTCTATCATTCACTATGCTTTCAGCGATGACCAGTGCCGTGAACAGATGATGACTTCCTATTTCAACGAGGAATCTGAAAGATGCAGACACTGCGATGTTTGCGTGGAGAAATTGAACAAAGTAAAGGACAAGACCAAAGACATTTACGAAGGCATTCTCTACCGTTTGTCATTGAAGCCCAACACAAAAGAAGAACTGATTGACAATCTGAATTTCAAGGAGTCTCAAATCATCGAAGCTCTACGTTTTCTCATTGATGAAGGACACATTTGCGTTATTGATGGGAAATACAGCACTAACAAAGACTAAAATGAACGATTGCGACCGATTCATAGAATATATCTCCCGAATCACACCACCCGACGAACTCAGCGAAAACATATATAAAGGCAAAGGTTTGAGTGAAATCCGCAGAAACAACCTCAAGACCTACCTCAACTATATGCGTCTTCATCGTCCCGACACAATTCTTATCGGTGAAACTCCCGGGTATCACGGATGCGGAAAAACAGGCATTGCCTTTACCGACGAACATTCCATCAACTCGTTGGAATTCTTCAAGAACGGATATGCCGTAGAAGGCGACGAACGCGAAATGTCGGCAGGAACGGTATGGTCAATACTCACAAATTACCCTCAACTCCCCTTTATGTGGAACATCTATCCCTTCCAACCTCAGAACAACCGCACCCCAAATCGCAGGGAAATAGAACTCGGCAAAGAAATATTGACTGAATTATTCAAAATATTCGATTTTAAGCACGTTTACTGTATCGGCAGGATTTCCTTCAAGAATTTGAGAAAGTCTTATCCTGATGCACGATATGTACGTCATCCAGCACATGGCGGCATCACCTTGTGCAAATCACAGTTTACTGAGCTTTTAAAGTAATTTTTAATACAAAAAAATAAAAGAGGCGCGTTCAATTGAACACGCCTCTTTTTGATATATTCCTAAATAACTAAAAATTCGTTGACATAGTCTTTTAATGATGATGCAACCGCTGCAGCTAAAGGAACAGGGACTCCGTTTCCAATAACCTTAAATTTAGAACCAAGTCGCCCTTCCTTTAATTCATAAGAATCATCTACTCCCTGTATCCTAAGAGCCTCCCTCACAGAAAGTCTTCTATTTTCATATGGATGCAAAAAGACTTCATTATTTCCAAAACAAGTGGTTGGACTATATCTGTAACGATGCAACCTTTTAAAGGAGCGTCTGCGAATGTCCCCCTCATCAATTAATTTACGAGACTCGGCATCCTTCTTGAATGATAAGAATTCATCAGTATTTGCACACCCTCCCAAATTCTCTACACAAGAAGCCACACACAATTCTTCAGGAATTTCCTGAGGTTTTACAACATTCGTTGAACCAAAAGATATTTTTTCAGGCCATGCGTATTTCCGATAAGCATTCGGATATTTTGCCTTAGGCCAATTAAAATTAAAGCTACAGATATCAGCAATTGAAGACTCTTTGTCTGTTTTTATCCTAAAAGCATCCTTCCGTAAACCAATTAGGAAAACACGTCTTCTATATTGAGGGACCCCAAATTCAAGGGCATTCAACACCTTACGATCCAAATAATAATCTTTTGATATCAATTCAAATAACATGGTGTCCAGAATCTGTTTATGCTTTTGACGCAGTAGCCCAATCACATTTTCCATTACGAAAAATGGAGGCAACATCTTCTTTATTCTATTATAGAATATATATGTCATTTTCCCCCGTTCTCCGTCAAAGCCATCCCCCCTGCCATTTAACGTGAAATCCTGACAAGGAGGGCCTCCAATTATACCCCATAAATGCGGTATACCATCTGGGAAAGCCTCTTTTAAGATTTGGTTTGGGTTTAACGAAAGAATAGATTCTCTACTTGTTATCAAACAGGCTTTTTTATGATTAAATTTTGCCCATGTTGATATTCCTTCATCGTGTATGTCTGCAAAAACGTCATTAAATTCATTTGCATAAACTACATGAAAACCAGATTTTTCAAACCCCATATCCATAAATCCCCCTCCGGAGAAAAATGATACTATGGGGATTGGTGTACAATTCATCTTTTTATTCGAGTTCATATAATAACGAACTTTCTATTAATTAATTTATATATATATTATTATCCGTTTCTGATGAGCGAACTAAATTAACGAATGATATAGTTTTTCCCAATAATTGTTGAATATCATCTAGTTCAACGATATCCAAACCTGAGACACTAAATAATTCATCTTTATCAGTTTTCACCTTCCAATAATTCGGGCTCACTACTTCAACGACCTTACCTTTCAATGTATAGAAACCTGATGTTCCATTTTCTGCTTTTGCACAAAAATGCCTTAAGGTACAATTTGGACAATATTTTGGATCTGGTTTCATTAACGTTTCTGGATTGTCAATTCTCTTATTTATATTTTCCAAATAAAGAGCAACCGAGCCTTTAAGTTCTTCCAATTCTTTCTCCTCAAAATTCACATCAAAGAATGCTCCATCATTGTCAACCAATGATAAACTTCTGATTTTCTTTTCAGGATACAAATGCAAATACATCAAAGCATATAATTTAAGTTGAAGTTTATACTCCTCTTTAATCTTACCATCAACATCCAAAACTTGTCCGGACTTGTAATCTATTATATCCGTCAAATTGTTATATTCTACTATTTTATCAGCAGTTCCCTTCAAACCAATATCAGAACAATCCAGAACCTTCTCCTCACAGAATGAATAATCCCCTGTAGCTCCAGAAGATTCATTTCCAGTCTGTTTAGACTTTCCAATTTTTAAAGCGTTTTGAATTGTTTTGTTTCTTTTATCAAAGTCGTTTATATCAATTTTAATATCTGGATATTTTTTTTCTAAAACCTTCTTATTATATAGAATCAATTCGTCCCAAAGCTGAATTAACTCTACACATGACACCTGAAAGTTATTAGTAACTTTCTCATAAATCTTATGTACCACATTACCGAGTATAATGGCTTTTGTTGGAGGAAGTAAAACAGACTTTCCTACTCTCAATCTTGGGAATAGCGCTTGATATGCACACTTATCTCTAACAATTCCAAAAGAACTTGGAGAAAGGGTCTTTAAAGGACCTTTCAAGACTAAATCATCTTTTGTTATTTTTATAATTTTCATAACTATCCAAAATTTGAGATAAATTCATAACAATTACTAATTCTTCTCAATAGGTTGAAAGTATCTATCAATATTACATCATCACTACTCCAAGTACAATTAAGTTCTATTCCTGCTTCAAGAACCGCATCAGCAAGGACTTTTGTATCGGCGACGCTCCTCCACAACGGATGAACTGCAAAGATAGGCTTTTGCGTTAAATCCTTCGCATTATAAAGGAAAGGAATTCCCTGACTGGTTTTCTTCAATGTCAACCTTGAATAATAGAATCCAGAATTCAAGGATGCTAATAAATTTTCTGCTAACTTAGACCAATGTTCAAGTTCTGGATAATCAAAATTACCGTCTGCACCTGCTTTATAATTAGGATCAGTCATTATTCTGAACAATGAAATTCCCAACTTCCAATCCAAAAGCCCATGATACGGCATATTTCTATAAGTCTTTAAACACTTATAACAAGATGAATGACATTCCTTCGCATGCGATTCACTCAACATCTGTTTAAAGAACAAGTCCTTTCCATCAAGAATACGTTCCTTGTATTCATCAAAATGCTCATAAAAATCCAACACGAAACCTGAACCATTTAATTTTTCATCAGCCAAAGCAATAGCCCCCAGACCACCTGCTTTAGACTGAACTTCTATAATTTCAATTTCAGTAGGATCTATATCCATTTTTGAAGCAATAGCCCTTTGAACGATAAAGGACAAGGTATAGTATGCAGCCCTTACCCCTTGTGTCCTAAAATCCAATCTGTCACCACAACAATGATATGGCTCTAAAATTAAGCCACCCACTGTCTTTTGAGGAGCAAGGACCAAAACATTGGTATTCTTTTGCACTGCAAGTCGGAATTTCTCAACATTCCCAAAAGGAGTTATCATTGTATCTATATCACAATTATCATCAGTGCTTAAAGTTGTTATTCTCCCCTCATTTAATTGATGGGGAGCATCTAATCCATTAATAATAGGAGTTGATATCCATTGATGTGCAAGTGACTCAATTACATTTCCTGAAGAATAACGAACTCTACAGTTATATCCTTCCAAATCCCTCTCATTGACTCTCCAGGTTTTACCACCTTTATATAAAGACATTTCGTAATTTGCATTACTTTCGCTTTTCTTTCCATCTGCAGAGCTTTCAAACTTGATGCCGTTATAAGGGACAAGAATTCCATTATTTTCGTTTTTATCAAACCCCTTAGACAAACTTGTTACAAATGAAGCAGGTGTCCGTAAAAGATACGGTTCCATTGGTGAACCACAATTAGGGCAAGGTTTGTTATTAAAATCCGCGACCTCATCGTCTGTCACAATGTGGCCACAACTTTTATTCAAACATTTTCGCATCATCACCTGTAACGGAAATATCGGAGCATCATATGCCTTACTTTTAACGACAGAATGTCCCCCTTGTCCTATGCCAATAACTAACGATGGTTGTGAAAATCCAATTGCTGTCAAAAGATGCTTATCCTTTGTCAATGAAGCCCCTGGAGCAAAGGCAACAATCGCCTGGTCAACCGGTCGTGAAACACACTGTAATGCATGTTCTCCATCTGTCCTAATTGTATTGTTTTCTGTCCTTTCAAATCCATGATATAACAGCCTGTCTCTTGTCGGCATACCATACATTGGCAACACCCCATATTCAGCCAAACATTCAGCCAAATATTCTGAGGTAATTACATTATCTTTAGCTGCTAAATTTATTTTACTATATAATGAAGAATCAGCGCCAACGTTGGTTGCATATTCTGTTAATTTATCTATAATCTCTTGATTTGAAGACAACAACGAGGCTATTAGATTAATCTTAACACAATTATCTCGCAGCCAAGTCTGGACATGATCCTTTATTTTTTTTTCATTATTAACCCAATCCTCTTTGATTCCAAATTCACCATGAGTATTTCCTTCCAAATTATCACCATTATGATCTGCAAAATCTTTAAAAGCATAATACAAGACCTCCTTGGCAAACAATCTCTCTACAATCTCATACTGATCCATCGACAAAAATGGAGTCGGTGGCAAGTCCCCTGTAATTTGACAAGGATTCAAGAAATAATGTTCATCATGACTACGACCACGACATAGCGTCATAATCAATGAGTACGACTGTCCTCTACGACCACCACGTCCAACTCGTTGTTGGTAGTTAAACCTTTGCGGAGGCATATTGGTCAACATTACCCCCTGAAGTGGGCCTATGTCGACACCGACCTCCATAGTCGTAGTAACACTAAGCACATCTATTGATTTTACTTGTTCCACATATTCTTTATCCCTTACATCATCATCCAAAATAACAATGTCCCTAAATTCCAATTGACGCTCAGCCTGATTGTCAGTTTGTCCTGACAACTCTTCACTATGCAAACGGGTTAGAGATCTTCCTTTCTCCACATTAAGCATCAAATCGGTCTGTTTCCTCAAATCCCGAACAGTCATTTTAGGATTTCTCAAATCAAGAGAAGCGCAACAATGTGAACAAATTCCTAAAGAAGGGTTCAAATGTATCCTTCCACAATTAGGGCATTTATAAACATTATCGTCATCAGAGGCTGTATGTATCAGCAATCTATTTGGACGCAGAAAAAGTTGGCTATTACCCTTCAGTCTTAAATAATTCAAAACAACTTGCCCCAAGTAATTTTCAACTTTTCTGACTCTTCCATTCTGAGTTTCATAAGGTATATTCAATCTGTTACAACAAGCATAAATATATTTTCGAATTGGGTGATTCGCCGATAGATTTATAAACCTATCATCCTGATCAGTTGGAGCCATGTCGTTATAAGGAGTACCCTCATATCTATATTTTTCACCAATCAATCGAATTACACTATTAACGACCTCCATAAACTGGTCATTTGTAATACGTGTAGTAAGGTCAAACCTATCGTGACCATCGTTCATCTGCGCATTATTTAATAAACTATTAATTGCAGCATCATCGCGTTCAATAGTAACCCAACCAATACCAGCACTTTCAGCATTATAATGTAACCGACCAAATAGAATGCTCATTATACTTTCCTTGAAAGCTCCCTCTATTTTTGACTGGATTGAATTCTTTAAGCTATCAGTTTGTTCTACTAGTGGTATTGATATCGCTTTATACCATGGATAAGAATTTGCATTATCACCATTACCTTCTTCAAAATGTTGATTTTTAGAATCACAACCTCCTGGATTAGCATACAATTCCTTAAACTTTTTAAAGATGGGTGAATTTTGAATCTCCCCTCCACCTAAAATTTCGTCAATTTTCTTTGTTCTATTAAGAATTTGTTGTAAAATACCTATCTGATTTTGTAGCGCAGTTATAGCTCCTTGATATATTATTCGATCAACAGGATTATTGTTGTTATGCAAATTTTCTTTAGCTAGATTTAATGCATCTTGACATTGCTGCATTTCAAGATTAGCATCACCTTCTATATTCGGAAAAGTTTCACATTCTTCCACGACAATATCCCTCATTAAATCAGTATATTGATTACGTTCGATACTATTAGCGACAACAGCGGCATCTTGCCTACTATCTGCAAACGTTACTAATTTACGCTTATTAAAAGTTGGGAGCTGATAGAACATCTCTTTTGTCAATAATTGTGTCAATTTATTGAAACCTGTTCTAAAACCTCTTAAAGGTGTCATATATTTTGCAGGTCCGTTATGGGGCTGTAAAAATCGGTCAGTACAACAATGCGGACAATGACATGGCAATGCTGGAGACTTTTCTGCCGCATCATTATCCAGACCTTCTACGATATAAAGAAATCCTTTGACTTCATTCACATTTCGTTGGTCGCCATCATTAACAGCTCTAACACGGCCTGTGCGAATATCCATAAATGCCAATTGCCAATAACAATCATGGGCTCCCCTTTCATTGAATTCCGAGAAATGTCGCATTCTTACATCTTGTAATTTTTCTTGGAGAGCAGCATCAGTCACATCATCAGCAACCGGATAAAATACAGCAAATTCGTGGTAATTTCTCTTTTCCACCATTACTTGGCTTTGGCGTTCCGGCAAATCCTCTAAGTTTGAACTTGTTGGCAAAATATCCGTTACGGTTTGACCGTTTCTATCTTGATATGTATGTCGTTTTCCTCCATAGAAAAGAGTTCCACATTGTTCACAGTAGAGTAATTCCAGGACTCTTTTTTCACCGTCAATATCCATTGAGTGAGCATGCAGTTTACCAACAGGTCTGTCTAGACTTTCTTTTTCTTTTTTCTGATACGGCTCCAATGTTGCCCATAATCCATCCACATTTCTGAAAAAGTAATGGAATCTAAATCTTTGTAGAGAATCACATTTGACCGTGTTGAAGATATCAAATAAGCCTCTGATTATTATTAAACCTTCTGCAGCCTGATTCACTAATTCCGAATCATCTTGCTCACCGAACATTTCTGTTGAAAAATAGCGTCCCAGTACATTCGCAGACTCATCTTCATTCTTCCCTTTACAAAAAGCGAGAGCCCTATTATGTCCCAAATCACCTAAATCGAATGTGTCAGAAAGACGTTTGCCCATAGCCAAATCATTGCTTACAAATACCTTCAGCATTTGTATCAGTCCATCATCTCCCTCCTCTAGTGAATAATGAGCATATTCTGCCAAGCCTACAGCAACATCATGACATACATCATTTACCTCTTGTCTGACATCGTCTTTTGACTCATATTCCTCAAAACATAACGGATTGCTATAATACAAGTCATAAATCTTCTTAAATGGTGCTATCGGCAATTTTGAATCATAATTTTGGGGCATAGAAATATAATGTCCTTGAATGATGTTCTCATCAGAAAAATCAACTCCAAAGAAATCTCTTAAATAACCAAGACTCTCTTCTTTTTTTTCTTCAGACATTTCTAAAGATGCAGAAGATGACAATATTCTCAATTGTGGGCTGTCAGGAGTCAGACCTAAACGGTTAATCAAAATTCTTATAAGATAACTGATTTCAGTGCCTGATGTACCGCGATTCAAGTGCAACTCATCTATAATCAAATGGAAAATATGAGAAGGATCTTTCTCAAGCCACTCTTTTGTTTTTGTTATGATAGGATTGTCCACCTCTCGCATTAGCATAATTGCCAACATGGAATAGTTGGTAATTAAAATATCAGGGGGAGTCTGTTGCATGTCAAAACGTGTCCGCATTTCAGAAGAAGGGATTCCATCCTTTCCCTTTGTCATTGGAAATATAGTACGTCTGACCTTATATTTCTTTTTATTTTTGGCAATTTGGTCCTTAGTTAAGCCAGTCTCATCCAACAATGACAAAGTATCATTGGTATGTTTATCCAGAGCTTTCATTGAGTCCAACAAATTCTTATAGATTTTTTTATTTCTTGCATTAACAATTCCTGCATCATCCGCATTTGCGTCTGGATTTTGAATACGTCCGGATGTAGGAGTAGCACTATTGTACCTTCCAAAAAAAATGCGATGTCCATTTAAATTGTTTTGCATCCACGTTTGTACATCATCATTGTCCAATGCATCACGCAAACGCGTCATTTGGTCTTCAACAAGAGCATTCATAGGATAGATAATCAACGCCCTTACCGCTGCATCCCTTGTTTCATTTGGGCGTTGTAAAGCGACATCGTGAAGTTTCTTTTCCCTAGTATTCAAGACTAGATTTTGTTCTATAGCCGCTCCTCTATTTCCTTGTTTCCACCAATCATTCACATGATAATCAGCTTTATTATCAATCCATTCAGATTCAGCCTCCTTAATGATATCAGCAAACATCGGCATCAAAAATGATTCTGTCTTACCGGAACCTGTACCCGAAGTAATCACACAATTCTTGCCCTTAAGAGCCTTTTTAAGCATATTAGCCTGGTGTTCATAAATCGGATAGTCCTGTTTATTCAAACCTTGTTGTATAAAGCCTTTAAATAATTTGCGAGCCCTATCATTCAATCCAGGGAGGTCAGAATCTCTCAAATTAGAAATTCTTAGTTTCTCCCCATTCTCTATATCTACATTTTCATAAGCTGGAAGAGGTTCAATCCAAGGTTCCCTTGAAATGACAGAATCTGTACGCAATAAATCCTCTCTCTCTTTTTCAATACTTTCATAACGAGTACCGAAAGCTGTCTTGATATACAGAATGAAATCATCCTTTATTTCCTTGTAGGAATAAATAGGATTTATTAAATGTTTTGCCATATTTAAGATTAATTTATTTGTTCTAATTTGTTAATAATAGCTTGGGGATTTTGTGCTCCAGCCAATGGATTACACTTCATATTATATGCTCTAACCCCATCTTCATCATTTGGTGTTATTCCCCTAATTAGAGTCAATGCTCTAGCATACAATAACGGTAGCCTTATCTGTTTAGGCATACGCAATTTCATATTTTCCTGATCAAAATCAAGAATATTAGCCTCTGCTAATTTCAATCCAATGAAATGACCCCAATATTTATCAACTTCGTACATTTGTCCATCTTTCACCATTACACAAGTTTCATTGTATTGATTTGGGAAAAAATTCACAACATCTGAATTCGGATTCCAATTTTTCTTTTGAATTTGATTATTTCTGATAAATCCTCTTCTATTGTTTTCATTAAAAATATCACTAAGTCTGTTATAATCAATACATTTAAAGTTATTGACCAAGGATAAATCGCGTTTGGCTCCATGATTACAAATAAAATCGATATAATCACCTACTCTTGGGAGACTATTTAACAGCGCATTTGCATAAACATTGTTTTGAAATACTATATCAAGATGGTTTGCCAACTCTACAAAATTATCTCTGTTCTCAGAATACAAAGAAATCGATTGTGGCATTAACTTGTTATCTCCTTCTGTTATTTTAAGGTGATAATGATATTGCCTCTGATTGGCAATGATATCATCAATCAGATCAGGAGTTCTTCCCCCTGTTAAAAGGCATTTATAATAATGATTATCACAGGTGCAAATGACATTACTCAAACCCTCCACCATCTGCCGAGAGAATGTAGGAGCCATAAGAACCAATGTTGGTCTATTTGCAGACAAGACCAATCCCTGATCTGTATATGCATAATTGATATAACCCATTCTGAAATAGTCAGCAATGACATTCGATACCATATATTGGGAACTATTCTCATCATCCTGTAACAATTGAAATAATCTGTTTAGTCTATTTTTTAGCCACGCCTTATCAATTATTGACTTGTCATATGATGCAGATGTAATTGCATATAATAATAAATCTTTTTGTTTATTATACTCATCACAAAATTTAATTTCAGGCCTAACTATTCTCATTTGCGATTCCATTGTATCCCAATTAATTATATTACGACCAATCACATTTTGACTAAGGGTTAAGCCTTTTGAGAATGAGGATTCATCCTCTGTTGCATTGCCAAACTTATCCAATTTTATTTCAGAGAAACTTTGAGGCATCTGAAATTCGACAAACTTAAATGTTGGACAATACGGAATTAAGACCTCATTACAATAAATTTGGAACTCTCTATCAGCATGAAATTTATTTGTAAAAACATCTAAGATCCAGACTTCCCGACTTTCGTCATATCTAAGGTCTTGAGTATAACGATGTACTCCACCTACAGTAACAGAATAGACATGGTCATTTACAGCAACACCTTCAACTCTAAAAAAAGCTGGCAATAGGTTAGAAAGGCATACAATTCCAGGATTCTGATCCTCATTTTTTACGACAAGATTATCTTTTGCTAGTTTTATACTGATATCCGATTTAAAAGAGAGTCGTTTATTACCCTCAAATTCTATTTGTGCATTTTGAATCTTATATAAACAATAACTTCCAAATATACAATCAATTTCTTCGGCTTTATTTGCATCAAGCCAATCTTGGTATCTGTCCAATGCAGCATGACGAACAACAACATAGTAGAAAGCCCCCTTAATAAACTCATTCGTTGCCACAAAACGTCCCTTGTATTGTCTCAATAAATAAATTTCTGAAACCATAAAACGCCCCTTGTTGCATGTATTACCATCTTCTGATATTTGAAATACCTTATTTTCTTTATCAAGGATATCTATAAGATTATCAATTTGAAAAGGCATATTGGCATATCCATCAGGCAATATACATACCTCGTCAAGTAGATGCCCGTTATCCTCTCTTTTAAAAGTTAATCTATCAAAAGCATTTATCGTTTTAGAAAACAATTGCAAGCAAAAATTATAAGTATTTCCTTCTATAATTCTTAGGCACAAGAATAATGGATTACATATATTTTCTGAACGCAACTGAGTCTCCCCATTTTCCTGATTCGTCTCTTGAACACAAGTAATCCCATCCCATTTCTCATATTCCTCTCTCAATAGGGAAATTATTGGTCCTTGGGCATAATTACAAATGAAGTTAAATTTTTGTGGGGAGATTCCAGCATACTGATAATTATTTTGAAAAGCAGAAAAAAGCCTCTCAGAAGAAATATCCTCATCCGGAACGAATCCGGCTCTATCAAAAATAAAACCGAATCTTTGGATTATCGTAGGAGTTAATAGACTTTCCCGAAAGACAGAACGTACATAAGTAATTCTTCGTCCAGCCTCAAAAACGACAGGCCTATACAGCAAATTTTCATGTTCAGCAAATTCTGAAATTCTTGTCCAAATATCATTTAAACCTATATTATTTAGCAATGTACGACGCTCGTGTTCAATATCAATCCCCGACGAAACAAAACGATAATCATTCAAAAATTGATATAAATGAGTATAATAGTCATTTCCATTTAAATTCAAATCGTCATTAGTACATATCGGCATAATCAGAATAGCTAC
>JAHHQT010000020.1 GCA_020026215.1 Muribaculaceae bacterium | reverse complement strand
TATCAAGAACCAAGATATTAACGTTCTTACCAGAAGCGATAACGTGATCCAAACCACCGAAACCGATATCGTAAGAAGCACCGTCACCACCGATAATCCATTGGCTACGTTTTACCAAGTGGCTCTTGCAAGCGTTCAATCTTTCGCAGAATGGACATTTATCTTTGTTAGCTTCAATCATCGGAATCAATTTGTATGCAGCAGCACGGCTTGCTTCAACATCGTTCTTACCAGCCAACCATTCAGCACAAGCTGCTTTGAATTCAGCAGGTAGATTGTCAGCTTCAGCAACTTCGTTCATGATGTCTGTGATACGAGTAATCACTTTTTCATGAGCCAAGTTCATACCGAAACCAAATTCACAGAAGTCTTCGAACAATGAGTTAGCCCATGCTGGACCTTCACCCTTAGCGTTAGTTGTATAAGGAGTTGAAGGTACTGAACCAGAGTAGATAGAGCTACAACCAGTTGCATTAGCCACGATTTCACGATCACCGAACAATTGAGTAATCAATTTAACGTATGGAGTTTCACCACAACCAGAGCAAGCTCCAGAGAACTCAAACAATGGAGTAGCGAATTGTGAATTCTTCACATTTGCCTTAACGTCAACCAAATCTTGTTTAGAAGCTACATGCTCAACACAGTAGTCCCAATTCTTTTGAACTTCTAATTGAGAGTCAAGCGGTTTCATAGCCAAAGCCTTGTTACCCTTCTTACCTGGACAAACGTCAACACAGTTGCTACATCCAAGACAGTCCATAACGTCAACTTGTTGGATGAAACGCATACCGCTGAATTGTTTACCCATAGCAGCAAGTGTATCACCTTCTGCGAATGGAGCGTTAGCCATTTCGTTAGCATCCAATACGAATGGACGGATAGCAGCGTGAGGACAAACGTAAGCACATTTGTTACATTGGATACAGTTTTCAGCATCCCACTCTGGAACGAATGCTGCGACACCACGTTTTTCGTATTTAGCTGTACCTTGTTGCCATGTACCATTTTCGAAGCCTTTGAATGCAGAAACAGGAAGCAAGTCACCGTCTTGAGCATTGATAGGACGAACGATTTCGTTGATGAATGCAGGATCGTTGTTTTCGTGTTTTGGTTCATCTTGAAGATCAGCCCATGCAGGATTGATTCCCAATACTTGATATTCACCACCACGATCAACAGCTGCGTAGTTTTTGTTTACAACATCTTCACCCTTCTTACCGTATGACTTAACGATGAATTTCTTCATTTGTTCTACTGCCAAGTCAACTGGAATTACTTTTGTAATACGGAAGAATGCAGATTGAAGGATAGTATTTGTACGGTTACCCAAGCCAATTTCTTGTGCGATTTGAGTAGCGTTGATATAATATACTGTAATATCGTTTTGAGCAAAGAATCTCTTCACTTTGTTAGGCAAGTGTTTTGCAAGTTCTTCGCCAGACCAAACAGTGTTCAATAGGAATGTACCACCTTTACGAAGACCACGAGTCACATCATACATGTGAAGGTATGCTTGAACGTGGCAAGCTACGAAGTTAGGAGTAGTTACCAAATAAGTTGAACGGATTGGATTATCACCGAAACGTAAGTGAGAACAAGTGAAACCACCTGACTTCTTAGAGTCGTATGAGAAGTATGCTTGGCAATATTTGTGAGTATTTTCACCAATAATCTTAACTGAGTTCTTGTTAGCACCTACAGTACCGTCAGCACCCAAACCATAGAATTTAGCTTCAAATACACCGTCACCACCTAGAGCGATTTCTTCTTTTGGAGGCAATGATTTGAAAGTCACATCATCAATGATACCCATTGTGAAGTGGTCCTTAGGTTGTGGCAAAGCCAAGTTTTCGTAAACTGAAAGGATTTGTGCAGGAGTAGTATCTTTAGAACCCAAACCATAACGGCCACCTACGATAACAGGAGCGTTTTCTGAGCCATAGAAGCAGTCTTTAACGTCCAAGTACAATGGTTCACCATTAGCACCCGGTTCTTTAGTACGGTCAAGTACAGCGATTCTCTTAGCAGTTTTAGGAACTGCAGCAAGGAAGTGTTTAGCAGAGAATGGGCGATACAAGTGTACAGCAACCAAACCTACTTTTTCACCTTTAGCCATCAAATAGTCGATAGCTTCTTGAGCAGATTGAGTAACAGAGCCCATAGCAATGATGACGCGTTCAGCTTCAGGATCACCATAGTAGTTAAACAATCCGTATTTTCTACCTGTAATTTCAGAAATCTTATTCATGTAGCCTTCTACGATTTCAGGAACTGCATCGTAGAAACGGTTGCTAGCTTCTCTGTGTTGGAAGAAGTGGTCTGGGTTTTCAGCCATACCGCGAGCAACTGGTTTTTGTGGAGTCAAGCTACGGCTACGGAATTCAGCCAATGCTTCGTGATCGATCAATGGACGTAGATCGTCTTCTTCAAGCATTTCGATTTTTTGAATTTCGTGAGATGTACGGAAACCATCAAAGAAGTTCATGAATGGTACACGAGCTGACAAAGCAGCCAAGTGAGCTACGCCGGACAAATCCATTACCTCTTGAACAGAACCTTCGCAAAGCATTGCGAAACCTGTTTGGCGAGCTGACATCACATCTTGGTGGTCACCAAAGATACAAAGAGCATGAGAAGCCAATGTACGTGCAGCAACGTGAAATACGCACGGCAAGTTTTCACCTGCAATTTTGTACATGTTAGGAATCATCAACAACAAACCTTGAGATGCGGTATATGTTGAAGTCAATGCACCTGCTTGAAGTGAACCGTGAAGTGCACCTGCAGCACCTGCTTCAGATTGCATTTCTTCTACTAAAACTGTTTCTCCGAAAATGTTCTTACGGCCAGCAGCAGCCCACTCGTCTACATACTCAGCCATTGTTGATGATGGGGTGATAGGATAAATGGTAGCTACCTCTGAGAACATATAGCTAATATGTGCAGCTGCCTGGTTTCCATCACAAGTCAAGAATTTCTTTTCTCTACTCATATTTGTTAATCAATTGTTTTGATAATACTTTATACTCTTAAAATAGAAGTGCCCTCCTATCCATTTTTCAACAAAATCATAGGGGCGATCTCTTCAATGCTATTATTCGCGCAAAATTACGAAATTTTATTCTGAAAACAAAATATTATTAATTTTTTGATGCACTTTAATATATCTACATATTATTAACATCCTGCAACATAAAAAAAATCGCTAATACCTAAAACATCATTTTGCACAAATAAATGAATTCTAAAAAAATAGAAATAGCCTGCGGAATTTTCATCCACAGGCTATATATAATACCATATAGAATTATTCTTCTACATAAGGTCTGACTACATCACGCCAAACCAAATAACCTTCGCCAAGAAGGTGCAATCCGTCATTGGTCAAACCTTTTTTCATATTACCGGTCTTTTCATCAACCATTTTTGAATAAAGGTCAATCCAAGTAATGCCCAATTTCTCAGCAACTTGCTTGTACAATTTATTGGTTTCTACAATGACTTGTTCTTTGCCGAGCATAGCCTTGTAGCGTTTGAAACTGTTGTCAATTGGCAACAGGCTCTGCAAATAAATTTTGGTGTTAGGACAACCCTTTTGCAATTTAACCAACAATCCTTCCATAGCTGTAGCAAGGCTGTCAGGTGTAAGATTGTGGGAAATGTCGTTGACACCGCCAAGTACAAAAATTTTCTTCGGCTGTCCGGCGATAACAGCTTCTGAACGGTCGACAAATCCTTGTATCACATCAGATGAGATACCGCGATTTTTCACGTTAGGATTGTCCAACAATTCATGCCATTCACATCCGTTAGTCTGACTGTCGCCCAAGAATACAATATCAGTTGATTTCAATGTCAAAGTAGAGAATAGTGTACTACGTTGATAATAAAACTCGTTGTATTCGTATTTTTCCTGAGCCATCACACTTGATGAAACCAAAAGTGAAGACATTAATAATATTTTTGATAAAAGTTTCATTTCAAAAAATAATGAACCGATTATTTGTTTTCTGAACGATAAGCGTCAACTGCCAATTTCACTGAACCGTGAAGCAAAAGCAAACGTTTAGATTCGTCGTAAGGCAAACCAAGTTCTTCAGCTACCATACGTGAGCCACGGTCAACCAATTTAGCATTTGAAAGTTGCATATTGACCATCTTGTTACCTTTAACACGACCCATTTTAATCATAACAGAAGTGGTAATCATGTTACAAATCATTTTTTGACCTGTACCAGATTTCATACGTGAGCTACCAGTAACATATTCTGGACCTACAATCATTTCGATACCGATTTCAGCAGCTTCTGAGATAGGAGCATCAGGGTTACTTGTGATACCTGCTGTAAGAAGTCCATGAGCACGAGCTTCTTTGATAGCACCGATAACGTAAGGAGTTGTACCTGAAGCAGCGATACCGATAATAGTATCTTTTTCGTTTACGTTGAATGCCTGAAGGTCTTTCCAGCCTTGCTCAGTGTCATCTTCAGCATTTTCAACTGGGTTACGCAATGCAGTGTCACCACCTGCAATAAGACCGATTACCCAAGATGGGTCCATACCGAATGTTGGAGGAATTTCAGATGCGTCAAGAACGCCAAGACGACCAGATGTGCCGGCACCCATATAGAAGATACGGCCACCTTTTTTCATACGTTCTACGATACCAGTTACCAATTTTTCGATTTGAGGGATAGCTTTTTGAACAGCGTCAGCCACTTTGTGGTCTTCAGCGTTGATGTCTTCCAACAATTCGCGAACTGATTTCTTTTCTAGATCATTATATAGTGATGATTGCTCACTGATTTTTACAAATGCCATAATTTAATAGTATTTAGATTGAATGATATTTAACCAAACCCTCCATCGGGCTCTTGATGATTGTACCAACTTTTGCACCAATAGCTTCAGCTGCTTCTACAAGAACATCTTTGTAGTAGTATGCCACAGAACCTACGAAACAAACAGGCATTTCCTTGTAGTTCTTGTAATTTGCGATGTTACGAACAAAGAATGCTTTGAATGCATTAAGAACCAATGCGTGAACAGCAGGCTCGTTAATGTTCTTATTCAAGAACGGAGATAAAGAAGCCAAGAAGCGGTTAGCAGCCGGCTTTTTGTAAACGTTTTGAATGATTTGTTGACGGTCAAGATTGTATTCTTTCAAGAATTTTTCGCATAGTTCTGCAGGAAGTTGGTTTTTCAAAACATCACCCACCAACAATTTACCCAAAACAGCGCCACTACCTTCATCACCCAAGATATAGCCAAGAGGTGATACGTTATCTACAATTTCCTTACCGTCATAGTAGCAAGAGTTAGAACCTGTACCCAAGATACAAGCGATACCAGCTTCTTTACCGCAAAGAGCACGAGCAGCAGCCAAAAGGTCACTGTGTACTTCTATTACTTCGGCTGTAGGAATATTTGCTTTAATTGCGCGACGTACGTTTTCGCAAATGTCTTCAAACAAGCAACCTGCACCATAGTAGTAAACAGAATCGATCTTGAAATCTTTAATACCAGGGACTAGTTCTTTTGCAATAGTCTCTCTAATTTGATCTTCCGGCATTAACAATGCATTTATACCGGTAGTAAAAATTTGTGCAAGGACTTTTCCGCCCTCTATGACACACCAATCAATTTTGGTAGAGCCACAATCTGCAATTAAAATCATATTATATTTTTATATATATTTTCTTTTTATATAAAATGTAACCGATAGACCAGTTAATAGCGATAAATATCAAAGCATAAATCAAAGATGCCAATGTTTTATCTGACAACAAAGGTACTAAGAAATCGCTATATATCAAACTATGAATTGAATGACCTCCAAATTTCACGGTGTTGAACAAGATGCCAAGCACGCCACCCAAAACATACATGAACAATGGGTTTACACCAAATGATTCAAAGAATTTAGTCCATTTTTTGTAACCCTTGATATCGATGATGTAAATCAACAATGCCAATAGGCTTGAGCCCAAACCACAAGTAACCAAAACGAATGTCGGTGACCAGATTTTTTTGCTGATAGGCATACCATAGCTCAACAAGAAGCCTAAGAATGTAAGGATAGTACCGATAAGGAAGAATTTCAATACACGGGCTTCATTATCCTTTACATTCACGATAATCTTACCACACAAGAAACCAATCAATACGTGAGCAATTGCTGGCAATGTGCTCAACAAACCTTCAGGGTCGATAGGCAATCTTTGTGATTGGAATGTATCAATTCTCATATCACCTTCAGTTACACTTGATACTAATGAAGAAACAGTGTCTTTATACAAGTGAACGTCACCAAACAAAGCGTGGTCAACAACGTAGATGATATTTTCAAGAGAGAATTCCAAACCGTGGAATAGCAATAGCACTACACCGTAAACCACCAATATACCAGCAATGATATAAGGTATGCGAACATGTTTGACAGTAATGGCAATGATAGAAACAGCACAATAAGACAAAGCCAAGCGTTGCATTACGCCAAGAATGCGCATATTGCTGAAACTGTTTGCAGCATCAAGGATGCGTTGTCCCAATGGCAAGGCAGAGTCAGATCCGGCTAATCCATAGCACAAACGGCTGAACCAACCGATAGCGAGACCAATGGCAAAAATGACAATGGTACGTCTAATGATTTTCACTAATGTATTGTGTGAATATGCAAAATCATATTTACGCAATGAGATGTAGGTCGAAATACCCATGATGAACATAAAGAATGGGAATACCAAATCAGTAGGAGTCAAGCCCAGCCATTCAGCATGTGCAAGTGGTGCATAGATTGAGCCCCAAGAGCCGGGGTTGTTCACCATGATCATTCCGGCAATTGTGATACCACGAAGGATATCCAATGCTAGGATACGTTTGTTAGATTTTTTGATCAGATTAGTTTCTGTCATTGTGTTTATTTTTTAGGAGTTGTACATTCATCTACCAAATATACGATGGATTGATACGGCACACCGCCGTTAATGGTCAATCCTATTTCGCAAGTACGGCTATTGGAGAAACCTCTGGTCACATGAGCCTTTTCCAATTGAGGGCGTAGTTTGCGCAATGCGTATTTGTTCACTTCTGGATGTGTGAAACCACGGTCGCCTGCGAAACCACAACAGCCGATTTCTTCAGGAATAAGCACATGGTTAGTACACAAGTGTGCCAATGCCATAAATAGTTTTTCCAAGTGCATGTGATGTGAAGAACAAGTGATATGCAAGGCAATTGATTCTTCAGTCGGTGTGAAATTCAAATGAGGAACCAAGTATTCATAGATGAATTCCACAGGTTCGTAGAGTTTCAATTTCTTCATCACCGTGCGCATTCTATGCAAACATGGACTTTGGTCACAAAGGATAGGATATTTGCCGTGTTCTGAAGCTTCCCACAAAGCGTCTTCCAATTCATGCGCCTTACGGTCGGCAATGTCAAGCATTCCTTTACTTTCCCAGATTGTACCACAGCACAAATTCTTCATGTTTTTAGGGAAAATAACTTCGTATCCTGCCTTTTCAATCAAGTGTACTGTCTTGTCAAGCAATGATTCTTTGACACCGCCCTTGTTGGTCTTACCCATAGTCTGGTTGATACAGCTTGGGAAATAAACCATCTTACGGCCAGATTTAGCAGTAGCCACTTGGTGAGGATAATAAGCCGTCGGCATGGCAGCACTCCACAATGGAATACCTACCTTGTTTAAAGTGCGACCTACAGCATCCGTTCCCTTATCACCCAATACGGCATGACCGACAGTTGCCAATGACAATAAAGGACGAAATACTGATTTCACTCCAGAGAAGTGGTTAGCCACAAAGTTACCAGTCTTATATCCCAAACTTCCTTTAGGAAGGTCTTGTGCACGTAATTCGTGAATCAATTCACCTGTGTTAATCTTCATCGGACATGAAGTACTGCAAAGGCCATCGCCTGCACAAGTCTGGTTACCCAAATATTTAAAGTCGTGTTGTAATCCCGCCAATCTTTCAGGATTTTCACCTGACACTTTCAAACGGGAAATTTCACGTTGGATAATGATTCTCTGACGAGAAGACATTGAGAAACCACATGTCAAACAGTTCACCTCGCAGAATCCGCATTCGATACAGCGGTCAACAAGCGGATTAGTCAATGGCAACGGTTTGATACCCTTAATAAAGCATTCAGGGTCGTTATTGAAAATAACTCCGGGGTTCATCAAATGTTTAGGGTCAAACAAGTCCTTGACAGCTTTCATCACTTCAAAGGCCTTAGTTCCCCATTCTGATTCTACAAATGGAGCCATGTTACGGCCTGTTCCGTGTTCAGCTTTCAATGAACCGTTATATTTGTTTACAACCAAGTGCTCTACTTCAATCATCAAATTCTTGTACTTGTCCACTTCTTCTTGAGTGTCGAATGACTGTGCAATGATAAAGTGATAGTTACCTTCAAGCACGTGTCCGTAGATACATGCATCATCGTAACCATGTTTTTCAAGCATTTGTTGCAAATCATATGTTGCTTCAGGCAAATTTTCGATATGGAATGCCACGTCTTCAATGATAACAGTTGTACCCAATGGACGAGTACCACCTACTGACGGGAAAATGCCACGGCGAATTGCCCAATATTTGTCATATTCTTCAGGAATATCTGTAAAGTAAGGTTCTTTGAACATCTTGAAGGCTGTCAGTCTTGACTTGATTTCTTCAATATTCTTGTCCAATTCCTCTTTTGAATCAGCTTTGGTTTCTACCAAAAGAGCTGTCAAACCTTCCCCTGTTGTATCGTGTACAGAAGAAAGGGATTTTTTATCCAATAACTCGGCACTGAATACAGGGCCTGACTTGATAGCCAAGACAGCACGGCATGCTTCTTGAATATCCTCGAAGTAAAGCATTGCACTTGCAGAGTGTGGATAAAGGTGACCGGTCTTCATTGTTGCTTCAGCCAAGAAAGCTAAAGTACCTTCAGAACCGACCATAAGGTGTGTGATAATTTCAAATGGGTCAGTAAAACGTACGAACGGATAAATATTCAATCCTGTTACGTTCTTGATACTGTATTTGAATTTTATACGTTTCACCAATTCTTCATCAGCATTGACATCATCGCGCAATTTTTCAATTTGTCGAATGAATTCAGGATGAGACTGGCGGAATTCGTTTTTACTTTTTTCATCACCGGTGTCCAAAATTGTTCCGTCTGCCAATACGATTTTGGCTGAAACAATCATCTTGTCACTGTTGGCGTGGGTACCACAGTTCATACCGGATGCGTTGTTGACAATAATACCACCAACCATGGCAGCTTTCTTTGAAGCTGGGTCAGGAGAGAATATTTTGTTGTATTTGTATAGAATTTGGTTGACACGCTCCCCTATGATACCAGGTTGAAGAGTGATGGTTGAAGCATCGTCTGATACTGAATAGTTTTCCCAGTTCTTGCCTGCTACGATAAGTATAGAATCTGTAATTGTCTGACCACACAAGCTCGTGCCGGCTGCACGGAAAGTGACAGGCAAATTGTATTTATTGGCCAAGGATACCAATTGTGATACTTCTTCTTTGTTCATGGAACGGATGACAATCTTCGGGATTAATCTATAAAATCCCGCATCTGTACCCCATGCCAAGCAACGCAAGTCGTCAGTATAGACTCTTTGTTCAGGTATAAATTTGCGTATTTCTTTTAAATACGATGAGTAGGCTTCGTTCATCTAGTTCGGTAGGAAATTTGAAATATCTGCCGGCGTTCCCACCGACAGATAATCTTTATGGGTTACTTATATAAATAATACTTGCTTGAAATCTTTTTGAAAGACTCAACGTCTTTGTTCCAATAATCAATCATGTCGCTAACTTGATAGTTCTTTGAGAAAAGTTTACGGATTTGGTCAGAACCACAAACTTTGTCGAACATATCAAAACGGCTCTTGTCTGTTGTTATATCAAAGATTTTCTTTTCAGGATACAATTTTGCCAATTCCTGCATAGCATAGAATTGCAAAAGAGTGATACTTGATTCAGGGATATCTTCAATATAGAATTGAATACCTTGCAAGTTTTCACCTTTACCAGTTGAGTAGAAAGGTTTAACATGAATTGGACGGCATTTTACACCCGGCAAGTTCAATGCATTCATGTTGTTTGCAAATTTTTCAGCGTCAATCCAGTCTGCACAGATCAATTGGAATGGCAATGTGTAGCCAACACCAATTGATACGAAGTACAATTCACCTAAAATACCTGTTGCAGGATAATAATAGGAAGTGACTGGTTGTGGAATGTGAGGTGAAGGCAATACCCAAGGCATACCTGTTTTTTCGAAAGTCATATCGCGAGTCCAGCCTTCCAATGGGACAACAGTCAATTTGGCTTTTTTACCGTTTGCCACCATTTTTTCGCCGTTCAAAAAGCGAGCCATTTCACCTGGAGTCAAGCCATACAAGTATGGGATTCTAAATTGGCTGACAAAAGAGAAATAACCATCTTCTACGATATTACCCTCAACACGGTTACCTCCGATTGGATTCGGACGGTCAAGAACAATCAACTCAATGTCATTTTCAGCACAAGCCTCCAAAGCAAGGCCCAAAGTGCTGACAAATGTAAATGAGCGACAACCGATGTCTTGAATATCATAAACTAAAGCATCGATTCCTTCAAGCATTTCAGGAGTCGGCTTTTTAGTTTTACCATAGATTGAATAAACTTTTACGCCTGTTGCAGGGTCAACCATGTTTCCGAATTCGTCACCTGCGTGTACGTTACCGCGGACACCATGTTCTGGACCGAAAAGTGCAACAAGTTCGATACCTTCTGCTTCGTGTAGGATGTCAACAGTTGATTTCAAATTGTTGTCAACACCTGTAGGATTGGTAATCAAACCGATTCTCTTGCCGGCAACTTGTTTGAAACCGTTGTCACGAAGTACTTCGATACCAGGTTTAGTGATAGCTGATGCAGCAAATGCTGTCAACACACACAAAGCCAAAGTCAAAATATTTTTTTTCATTTTCTTATATTCTTAAAATTAATCTTTCAAACCGTATTCTGGATCGATTCTTCTATCTGCAAAGAATGTGATACCAAGAGTGGCAGCACAACAAGCAATGACAAACCAGAAGAAAGTAGAATAACCCACAGCCATTTGCAATGAACCTGCAAACATACCCGGAATCATCATGCTCAATGCCATGAATGCTGTACAGATTGCATAGTGTGAAGTCTTGAATTCACCTTCTGAGAAGTACATCATATAAAGCATATAAGCTGTAAAGCCAAATCCGTAACCGAATTGTTCGATAGCGACAGCTGTACTGATAACTGCAATATTCTCAGGTTGGAAGTCTGCCAAATAAACGAATGTCAAACAAGGCAATGTCATACAAGCAGCCATAATCCACAATGAACGTTTCAAACCAACACGAGAAGCATAAATGCCTCCAAGAATACCACCGACAGTCAAGAACAATACACCGATTGTACCATAAACAAGACCAACATCAGCAGTTGAAAGTCCAAGACCTCCTGCTTCGCGACTTGCTACCAAGAATGGCACACACATCTTAATCAAGAATGCTTCAGGCAAACGATATAGCAACATGAACAAGATAGCCAACCACAAGTAAGGTTTCTTAAAGTATGTTACAAATGTTCTACCGAATTCCATAAAGATTTCCTTAGCTGTGGTTTTCTTGTGATCATCAGCTTTTTCAACTTCAGGTTTCGGAACAAAGAAAGTGTGATATAATGTAATCAATGAGAACATAACAGCTGTGACAAGCATAGTCATTCTCCAAGAGAATGGGATGTCGTTAGTGTTAGATTCAATCATACCTGCAATAAATACCAATACACCTTGTCCGAAGATTGAAGACAAACGGTAGAATGTACTACGGATACCCACAAAGGCTGCCTGGTTCTTCTGTGACAATGCAATCATATAGAAACCGTCAGCGGCAATATCGTGAGTGGCAGAAGCAAATGCAGTGATAGAGAACAATATCAAAGTAATGGTAAACATACTGATTGGTGTTGTTCCTGATGTAATTTCTTCTGCAGATGGATAAGGAATACACAATGTCAATAGGATAAATGAGATTGACATCAACACTTGCATAGCAATAGTCCACCATCTCTTTGTCTTAATAATATCAACGAACGGGCTCCAGAATGGTTTGATAGCCCAAGGCAAGTACAATAGACTTGTAAAGAATGCCATATCGTCGTTAGGCACACCCATTTTAGTCAACATCATCACAGAGATATTGTTAACGATAAAATAAGGAATACCTTCGGCGAAATATAATGTCGGAACCCAAAACCATGGGTTACGAGTTTTTACTTGTTTTTCCATTTAATTAGTATTTTTTCTCAATTGATGCATCAATGAAATAATGCAATAGAATTTCTTTATAGTTATAACCTTTTTCCCCCATTACAGCAGCACCGATTTGGCACAGACCTACGCCATGTCCCCATCCTGCTCCTGTCAAAATGAATTTTTCAGGCAATTCGCCTTCACCTTGTTTTTCTACAACAAAGGCAGAACTATAAAGGTGAGAAGGAGATAGTGTACGACGGATTTCCAATTCCTTACCGATAATTTGAGTTTTCTTAGTACCCACAATCTTCAAACGGTACAAGCGGCCTGATGTTCCACGAGCAATAGGAACCAAGTCGATGATGTCACCATAATCAACACCTGAACGATTGCGAATCAATTCAGACAATTCAGATTGTGTATATTCCACTTTCCAACGATAGAAATCAGTAGTTTCCTGGTCGTAGCTGTTAAGCACTTGTGAAAGGATGCTCTTGTCTTTTGTGTTACAGAATGATTCTGGAGCAGTCAAAATCCATTTTTGGGCATTTGCCTCAACAGTCAAATCAGGGAATAAAGTTGGATGTTCACTGTCACTACGAGCTACCAAGTAGTTGTAGTGAACAGGCTCCCAACAATTTTCAAATTCTTCGAATACGCCACCGCAAGATTTTGAGAAACGAGCATCGCACAACTTACCTTCGTAAGTTAGGATTTCGCCCCAAGTAGCCTTAATCGCATCGCGAACCTTTTGAGTTGATTCACGGGTGATACCTTGATAACGTTGGCAGTGGTCGTCAGCACAAACATCAAAGTTTACGTGGTCTTCACGGTCATACCAGCGAACCAACTCGTCTTCAGTTTGTGTGCAAGCTGAATAAGGAGTGTCGTTGGCAGACAATTCCTGACCTTTTTGGATTTGAGCCAATAACCAGCTACGTGAAATAACAGCATGAGCCTTCAATAACTCCAAAGAAGCTGTTGCACTCATTTCTGAAGAAATCACACTCAACAAATATTCTTCAATAGGAAGGATATTCACTGCAGTAAGATTGCCATGTTCCACAATCAAACGCAAAGCACCGCGGAATGCTTGGTTTTCCTTACGTTCCCAGTGGAAGTTCACACCAATAGTTACACCGATAAGTTCAAAATATTCTTTTTCAATGTCTTTTGGTGTAAATTCAATGGTATCATATATTTTGCCATTCCAGCTGACTTTGCCGTCAACAGCGGTTGCCTTTTGCAAACCGCTGACAGCAACTCCGTCAACGAAATATTCGTCATGGAAGACAAATTCGATTGTCGGTTCATTCATGATACCGACTTTAACTTGCGGTTGAGCCATAATTTGGTTTATTTTAATTTAGCTGCAATTGCTGAAGCTTCGTCCATGCTAAGACAAACTTCGTCAAGGATAGCTTTCACATCAGCAGCAGAAATTTTTTCGAAATCTTTTTCAAGTGGAGTAATGAATACGCCCCCCATATCAACAGATGCCGGACTAATTAGAATATTGTCGTCACCTTCAGCAAAATAACAGCTTGGACGGTGTTTTTTGCGTGGGAATACTACAAGATTCCAAGTTCCGTTTTCGAACCAGCAAAGGATATTAAGCATCGGTTCGATTTCTCCTTCAGGAATATCCAATGCAGCATAGAGTTTGTTGAACAAGACAGCACCCTCTTCTACATTTGATGATTGAATCAAGAAACAGCTGTGAGCCAAGCCCTTCAACATACTAAGTGTTGCATTCTCAGATTGAAGAACGACTTCCTTTTCAGCAGCGTTCACATCTTCTTCCATGCCCATAAAGCCTTTGTTACCGGCTTGAAAGTGCATGTGGTCAGGAGCAGAAGCTCCACATTTAGGACCATTGTAGAACAATGTGAAATCTTGCAAAGCATTAGCCAAGTTCATCATATCTTCAATACGTCCTTCGATTTTTTGAAGAGTGTGAGAATTGCAAGGAATAGTCAAGTGTTTCGGGAAGATTGGGAATGGGTTAATCAATACTGTATAATCGCCCCATGCCAAACCTTCTTGTACTGCCGGACGGTTTTCCGAGCACAAGAAACATTTTCTTTCCTTCAACGACTTGGCATCTACCTTAGCCGCTGAAGAAAGAATACGTGCAGGGTTAAACTGCACTTTAAAATGTGATTTTCCGATTTGGAATTCTTTTACTTTAACGCCTGCTAAAGCTGTAAAATTATTTTTAGCTGTATCCCAAACATTAATTTGGCTTTCAATGAAAGAAGAAACAACTTCCTTAGTCAATTTAATCTCTTGCATTACTATTATTTCTTTTTATTGAAAGCGATACGAGCTTTAAGTTCCCAAGTACGGATTCTGTCTTTGTATAAGTTGTTTGCATTCATCTTAACGATGTCAAGAGAAGCATCAGAGTTGTCATCCCAACGACGGCACATGTAAACTGGTTCATAGATACGACCGATTTGATATTCACGAGAGAAGTTCAAACCTAGAGCGTAGTCTTCACCGTAGCTTGTGTTAGGAACTTTAACTTCACGAAGAACCGGTGTATAGAATGCACGAGGAGCACCAAGGCCATTGATACGCAATGCATTGTTTCTACCGTTTTCCGGAGTCCATTCTTTGTGGTCGATGATACCCGGAGCAATCATGTTCATATTGAAGTCAGTCATCATATAAGTACCGACAACCATTGCACAATTTTGTTCGTAGAATGCGTTGACCATTGTTGTCAAAGTATTTTCATCTTTGTAAACATCGTCGCTGTCCAATTGAATAGCAAATTTACCACATTTTTCGTGATGAACACCAAGGTTCCAGCAACCACCGATACCCAAGTCTTTGCGTTCTGGAATCAAGTGGATAACGCGTTCGTCAGCTGTAAATTCTTCAATAGCTTCAGAAGTACCGTCAGTTGACAAGTTATCTATAATAATCAAGTTGAACTTGAAGTTAGTCTTTTGTGCCAAAACAGATTTGATAGCATCGCGGATAGTACGGATTCTGTTGCGAACAGGAATGATTACAGATGCTTCATATTCGAAGTTTCCTGCGCTAAATTCGATTTTTTTGAATGAAGGAGCAAGATAAGCGCCAACCACTTTCAAGTGTTCAGTACAAGCTTGTTCCATTTCGATTTGTACGCCACGGTTTTTAGGATCAACGTAATCGAAGATTTTTTCACCGCTCTTACGAGTATCCAATTCAACGTCTGAATATAGATATTCGTTCATGTGTACAAGTTCAGCTTCACGGCTGATACGCAAACGCATATCGTAAAGACCTGCAAAGTCATAGTTTTTATCCATTTCAGCAGCTGCTTTTTTGAACAATGGAGCATTGAACATCAAAACAGAACCAAAATCGAAGTCATCACGTAAGCTACCTGCTTGATAATCGATAACAGGAGCGTTGCTACGAGTTTCGCCAACTACATTATAGTGGTCAGCATAAATCATACCGGCAGCTGAATCTTTGGCGATACGTACCATTCTTTCAATGGCAAACATACCAAATTCCAAAGTATTGTATTTTGTATATAACAAGACAAATTCACTATCAGCTTTAGCAGCAATTTTCTTCATTGTATCAGTGCTGTTCAAATTACCGATAGTAATTTTTTCGCAACCTTCTACTTCACCTTCAGCATCGGCTCCTGCCAAAAGGTAGATGTTAGCCACTAGTTCACTAGCTTTTAGTCCTTTCACGGTCTTAGCTACTTGTTCCGCATTCACGAACGGAATAAAACAATTAATTGTTCTCATATTCGAATAGTTTATATTTCCGGTTTATGTTTATTTTTTATTAAAGAAATTCAATACTGATTGCATCAAGCTGTCACGCATACCCTCTTCAGTGATAGTTTCAAATGGGAAGCCAAGGATGCAAGTTTTGTAATTGTCAAATTTGTTGACCACACCACAAGCGATGTTGTTTTCATTATAACGCACCAACGGACAACCGAATTGACGGTTGGCTGGGTCAATTGCGTCAGGAGATTCTACAGCGTAGAAGTCTTCGTTCAATTCGTTGTGGAATTCAAGTTGTAGTTTTGAGAATTCATCAAAGTAAGTAGGCACGAATTTAGCTTTGCCTTCAAGGGCAGCTTGACCTACACGGTATTTGTAACCCAATACGTCTGAAGCAAACTTCTTGCTTTCTTCTGAAGCAAATTTGTTGTCCCAAACGTCAGTGGCAACAAACGAACCAGTCACCATGACAGAACCTCCTGCTTTTGTATAGGCAGTCAATTTATTTATCAATTCTGGAGAATAGATGCTGAATTTAGGTTGATCAACGGCTGTACCAACAACAATAGTCTTTTGTTTACCCAAAATCATATCAACGGCTGCGAAGTCTTTCAATTCAACTTGTCCTGCTTCAACGCCAGCAACACTGCTTGAAATGAATGAATAGCCCGCTTTCATAATAGATTGACCATGAATGTATGGATAGTCGAATGTGTTACCAGCAATCACTTTTGTTTCATAGTTACCGCGACTTGCACCAAAACCAGGAGAATCATCAGTTACCCAAGGCAATTCACGACGGAATTCATACATTTCGCCAATGAAGTTTATATCGTGGATATAAGGAACACCGTTATCTTTTACGTTTAAGAATCCTGCTGTCGTTTCACCCATATCAAAGTTGTCTGGGCCGGAAACGCGAGTAAATCCGTTTATTACCATTACAGAACCTTTGGCATCTTTAGCAACACCCAATGACAAGATTTCAGATGGGAAACTGATACCGCCGTCGTTGGCAGCAACAATCTTGTAGCTGTGAATATCGTTGTCTGTAATGATTACTTCGTATGATGTGTTTGCTGTAGCAGCAATACGTTTGAAGCCATTATCGTTGATGCGTTCGTAAACCAAGTATTTGGTTGGAGTTGCACTGTCGCAAAGAGTATCTACTGTCTCTTTCCAAGACAAAGTGAATTTGTTGTCTTGTTTAGGAGCTATGGCAAAACTGTTGACAGGAAGAGGTTGGATAACGATTGGAGTTTTTGTCACCTCGCTGAAATATTGGGCAATACCCTTGTAAATAGCACGGCTCACCAAGAAACGGAATGTAGGGTCCAAACCATAGCGCATATCTGCAAAGTTTTGGTGAGACAAAAGTTCAAGAAGCATAGTTGGCACTTCAGGAACACGTGCTTCAAAATAAGAAGCATCCCACATACCACGTCTTGTCCAGTTTGGTTCGTAAACCTTACGAACGTCATTAGTAATGTTAGTCAAAACGCTATTGACCAATTTATATGAGTTCATACGGTCAGTACCATTCACGTATTTAGAACCTTTTTGAGAGAAATAAATACCTAATGTACCAATGATGTCATCATTCAAAGTTGTACCTGCATCTGAGTGGAATGCGAATGACATATCCACAGGAATATTCAAACCCTTGTTCTTTGGCAATACTTTAGAACCACCTGCCAAATAGTTGACCCAAATACCACGACAACGATAGTCGTCTTTGTAGTCATCCAAACCTTCAGAAGGTGAATAAACTGAATCAGGCATACCCGCCCATTGCAACCAGTAGCGTGCGCCTTCTGTAAAACGAGGATAACCGCTTACTGCATATTCGCTCTTTACGAGAGGTTCGTTGTCTTTTGTTTCGAAACCATCCATCACCTTACGTGCGATGTTACCGTAACCACCACCGATTTTGACTGCATCGGCTGTGATGATGCCCTTCTTGTTTTCAGATACGTTGGAAAGTTCCACCACTTTGTGGTTACCTTCTTTCAAGAAGAAGTGTCCTAAATAAATCCATGTACCACCACCCATTTTCTGGTTGATGACAAATTCTGTTTTGTCAGCACCACTATAAACAGTGTAGTGAGCATCTTCGACACTCTCTTCTTCTGTTGCATAGGAAACATAGACTGCATATTCACCGTCTGCAGGAATATTTGCAGTCCAGACAGCTGTTGATGGATTTTTAGCTTTTTTATCAGCGGCTACTCTTCTATATGTTCCGTGTTTGAATGGGTTATCAAAACCTTCATAGGCAGCTTTGGTATAGGCGAAACCTTCAGTTGCACCGTTTTCCCAAGCATTCAAGCCATTTGATTCAGAATAGCAGTTATTTTGTGCCAAACCTCCGTCATTGTCAAGAATCATTTCCACGTTCTTCACATCACGTTCACGAGGACTCATCACGTATGCTCCTGCGTTTTCAAGCATTGGCATCAAGAACGGGATAACGTAGCTTTGTGTGTAAAGGTCTTCAACAGTTTCGAAGATTCTTGCACGTTGCCATTGCCAACGGTCAGCCTTTTGTTCAAAATACCATCCGTGGCTTTGCCACATAGCTATGATTTTACCATCCAAGCCTTGTGCCGGATGGCTAAATTGGTCAACTTTGTAAATAAAAGGAGTTTTGCTCGGTTGTTTTTTATAATCCAAGCGGCTACCGATGATAAATTTGTCGATTGAACGGCCGTTAATGTTCAATGTCAATTTACTCTTTTGGAATTTTTCCCCAAGAACAGCCTTAATATCGTTTTTAACATTGGCAATCAAATCTTCAGACAATGGAACATATCCGAAAACTTCATTCACATCTACAACGACATTTTTTGCTTTACGATCTGACTTAACTGAGTTTACCTTGATATTTCCAATCAAGAAATTTTCAGGCTATACCGTCTTGACTACACTTTGAACCGTATCTAACAATTCAGGACAATCTATCCATTCGGTTGAAAATGCAACCGAATTGGAAAGTAACACTAACGACAATAAAATTAAATTCTTGCGCACGGTAGAGAAATTTTAAGTTATTGAGGATATTACACCTCATATTTGCGCAAATTTACTACAAAGAGATTGTTTTAGAAAAATAAAATTAAGGTAATTTTACAGAATAAACATTATTTAATATTCAATTACAATTTTTCATTTTAGTCTACCCAAAAGGTCTCAAAATCACTTGATAGAATGATACTTTACAAGTCCTGGAATTGAGCTCGGAAGTATCTTTTTAATGGTGATTCCATAAGATTTTGCCACTTCATTCAACACTCCGGAGTAAGCACATGCGTTTGAACCAACAAAAGAAATCTCGTTGTTCTTATAGTCATATTGGCGGATATTACGGTTGAAGAAAGCATCAATGCTTCTGTAAATTAAATCATAAACATAATCCATGTCGAGTTTATCCATCAAAAAGCGAGAATAAACGCTCAAAGTATTACCCGGCAATTCGCTGTCGAAGATGGAATCCATAATTTGGTCAGGCGACAAATGGATGTATTCATAGAATGAATTTCTCAAATGTTCGGGAGCAATATCCTTCAAGCAGTCGCTGACAAAGTGTTTTCCAATATATGACGCACTACCTTCATCACCCAGTACAAATCCCAATGAACGAACATTCTTGACAACAGACTTTCCATCATAGAAACAAGAGTTGGAACCTGAGCCCAGAATACATGCAATGCCCGGTTCTGTAATGAACAGTCCGCGAGCAGCACCCAACAAGTCACTTTCAACCGAAACAGGCGTTTTGAACTGAGCCACCAAAGAAGCCTCTACAATCTTCTTCTTCTCAGCATTCGAACACCCTGCGCCATAGAAATAGATATGCTCCCAACGCTTTTTAAAGAAAGCCTCGGGCAATTCCAATCTTACAATATGACTTATATCGCGACGTGTTTGAAAAAATGGGTTCAACCCCTTAGTAAATGCGTGTTCAATAACCGTTGCGTCATCAAGCAAAATCCATTCCGTTCTCGACGCGCTACTGTCAGCTATGATTTTCATAATAAGATAAGTAATGTTGTCATTGCAAAAATACAAATAAATTAATCTATTTCACAAATATTTACTAAATATCTTAAAACGAAAAAACAGATACACCCAAAGATGTATCTGTTTTTTTATTGATGACGTAATTAAATTAGTGTTTAACTACGATATGTTTAGTTCCATATCCGTAAGCACTGTAAACTTTAGCGATGTATAGACCTTCTGCCACTTCACTAACATTCATTACGTTTCCTGAAACTTGGCTAACTAATTTACCATCGATAGAGTAAAGCTCAATACCCATGATTTGTTCGTCCATATTGGCAATCAACAATTCACTTGCAGGATTAGGATAAATACGCAAATCAGCAGATTCAACGTTCTCGATACCAGCATCACCGGCAGCACCCTTAGTCAAGCAATCCACGTAAACAGCACCAGCTTTAGAGATTTCGCCTCCGTTTTGTGCGATAGCAATACTTTCAACCTTATAGTCACCAGCAGGTAGATTAGCCAATGAAACAGAGCAATCTTTCCATCCCAACCAATCAAGTTGAGCTATTTTTACAAATTCGCATTTTTCACCGTTAACCAAACGAACAACTACAAAGTTCTTTGACAAGTCTCCGTAAAGTTTAAGACCGATAGAATTTGTATTATTGAATGTAACATCTGGCATTGTCACGAATTTAGCTACTGCTACTTGTGAATTTTCCATAACTCCGGTGCCCAAACCTTCAAATGTATATTTGATTTCGTATGAACTTCTATTGTTTAATTTTTGCTTACTACTTGTATTCACTGTACATGTTTTAGCATTTGACATATCAGAGAAAGCAAGAATACCAGCTGTTTGGAATGGAACAACCTTTGTTAACTTAGCACCTTCGATGTCAGCATCAACAGCAGTAAATGTATATTTCTGACCGTTAAGAACCGGCATATTGATATGGTCACGAAGTGTTTCACTAACTTCTACTGTATAAGTTTTGCCTACAACCAAGTCCTTAGCCAATTTGATTTGGAAGAATCCGAATGGGTCATTGACTTTACTGAATTTCTTAGAACGTACGTTGTAAGCCATTTGCTTACCTTGGTCATCCTTAATAATGATTTCGTTTTGTATATAAGATGTGTTTGGATGTGTCTCGAAACGGAATTCTACAATAGGAGCCTTGAAATGTACTTTTTCTCCACTTGCAGGAGATTGAGCCAAAATCTTGAATTCATTATAGTTACCAGATTTGAATTGGAATACGAAATCTTTCACCATTGATATGTTAGCAGGGTGTTTTGCAGCCTTGTTAATCTTGACAGTGTAAAGAGTATTAGTATCAAATGCACGTTTTGGAGTGAAAACCAAACGATATTGAGAATCTTCCCAAGAAAGAGTACCTTCCACAGCAGGAGTGATTGAGAAGTTTTCTTCTACTGATTGAGTATCCATATCCCAGTTGAAGTTGATTTCAATACGTGAGTTACATACGACACCATCATCACCTTCTTTCCAAAGTGGAGAGTAAGATACCACTTCAGGAGCAGTCTTACGGATACGATCCATAGCAAAGTTTTTGTAAACAACCTTATCAGCTGTTACAACTATAGGAGTTTCTACAGCATGGTATTCAGGATGTTCAATTTTCAAAGTATATTCGCCAGGTTGTACGCTTCTGAACATATATACACCATTAAACAAATCGTCAGTTTTGTAAGTTGCAATAGTTTTGCCACCTTGAATCAAAGAAGCTGTTGCACCGCAGATAGGTCTTGACTTGTCATGTCCGAAGAATTTATCACGATAGATTTCTTCTGTTCTAATCAAACGGCTGTCATAAAGAGAACCACAAACTACACCTGTAGTGAATCTGTCTCTTGTATTGAAGTGTTCTTGAACGGCTTTAGCAAAGTGATAGGCTTCCAACCAGCAATAGTCGCTGTTCAACAAACGGTAAGTTTCAGGAATGTAATCGTGGAATGAACCTTCAGAAAGCATACCAGGAACTGTCAATTTACGCAATACACCCAAACCAGATGTACCCCAGTCATAGAAAGTCCAGTCACCTGCATGCCAAGGTTTGTTGTTTGACCATGAAGTCACCTCATTTTCCAATAGATGCAAGTTCAATACCAAACACATTTCCTTTGCTTCAGGACATTGTGGTTCATCTGTATAACCACGGTAAAGCATCAATGGTTGGTTATTCTTGACTGTTGGTGAACCTGTAGCATTACTATGGATAGCAAACATGAAGTCAGAACCAAAAGCATTGGCTTCGTAACCAATTTCGTGCAAGTCACGGTCATCGTCAGCGTTATTTGTTGTACGAGACATCATCACATTTGTTCCAAATGATTGAAGAATGTCGCGCAAATGCAAACCTTTCTCCAAGCTGGCATTTGATTCCCAGAAACCTTCAGGGTCACCTGGTGCAAATGGAGGAACGACCACATTACGGTCATCACTTTCGTGGCCACCGTGTCCCGGGTTAACATAAATCTTCAAATCTTTCATATCAATAGCTGAAACAGTGAAAGTAGCAGCTAAAGCAAGTAAAAGTATATTTAATTTTTTCATAGCGGCAAATTTTATTTAATTGATAATTCCATTACAAACAAACGACCATCGATTGTATTGTAAACGACTTTGTTTGCCAAACCTGAAGCTGTTGGATTCATAGCCATTGATTCAGGTTTTGTCAATGCTTGTTTAAATGAAGCATCTGCTTTCAACAACATGATTTGTGAAGATTCATATTGGTGACCGTCGCTTGTTGAGTGTTGGGCAACAACAAAATCGTTGCCATACCAAGCAGGAGCTGTGAATTTACCAAGGCTAACCAAATTTTTGCCATTCAAATCACATACAAATGCACCTTTACCACCTGCATAGAACAAGATTTTTTGTCCGTCTGGAGAAAGAGATACCCACATGTACATATGAGGAGTTGCCACTGGAGCCAAATGTTTTTCAACACCATTTACTACAAGTACCATTTCTGAAATACCACCATAAACAGCTTTTGAATTTACTTTGGCTGTCATCTTACGACCTTTGTCAGATACAACCATTACACCACCTTTCACTTTTACCGGTGGTAACATACCGCGTTCTTTCGCAACGACGACTTTTTCAGTAGCGCCTTTTACATTGAAATTTTTCATTGAACGATAAACACGACCTTGCACACGTTCTTGTGACAAGTAATACACAGAGTTACCGTCAGCAGAAATAGTAGGACAGAATCCTGCCATAGCATCATCTGTAATTTTTACAGTTACATCGTTTGCAAAATCATACATTTTCAATCCCTGATAGTTATCTTCTGAAAACAAAAGTTTTTGTCCATCAGAGCTCAATACAGGATTGAAAGCGTTTCTTTCAGTCCCTTTCAACAATTGGGCATGATTAGTGATTGTGACGTTTTGAGCACTTGCCAACAACGTACAAGCTAATGCCATTGTTAATAATTTGATTCTCATAATTAAATTTTTAGTTAGGTTATGTTATATTTTATTTTACAATCAATTTTGCAGTTTTGACTGCATCGGCAGTTTCCACGCGTACGACGTACATACCTGGTAGAATTTCTGTAGTAGGCAATTCAATTCTGCCCTCACCTTCTGCAGTAGCGACCAACGCACCATTCAAGGAATACAATTTCACCATAGCCTGTCCTTCCACTTCCACATTCACATCTGCGCCGGCCATTACTGGGTTAGGATAGATTCTGCAAGTCTTGTCAGCCTCAACAGAGTTGACTCCTGCAAAATAGTTGTAGATAGCTTGAAATTCAGGAACGTCCAATTCGTAGGAAACGCCTTTGGTTGTGAAACCGATATCAAATCTGACGCTGTTGATAGTGATAGGATAGATACAAATATCGTCAGGGTCTGTCCAAGTTGACAAACTTACATCAAAAGTTGATTCTGAGTTTTTGGCAATCATTTCATTGATAGCAATCCATGAGCTGACTCTGTTGCCCAACGCATCTTGTGCATTCATGGAGATTTTACGGACTGCTAATTCATGAGGATTGATTGTAATACGGATGAAATCAGGCAAACTCCACACCTTCATTGGACGGGAAGCTGTGATATAAGCACCACGACCTACACCGTTACTAATATATTTCAATTTGAATCCGTCTTGATATTCGGTGATGTTCAAGTCTTTACCGCCGATTTGCTTCAAGTTCCATCCTTCTGTCGGGAACGGATTGAGAACAGGCATCGCGTTTGCAGTCGCCAATTCAACGACAACAGTAGCTTTAGCCACTTTGTCACCAATAGCACCTTCAATTTCTGTTGTACCATTTTGCAAACCACTTAACACCCCATTTTCGATTTTTGCCACTTCTGGATTCTTTACAGTCCAAGTCAAGCTTGCAGGATCGCATTCAAATTCTTCTGTACCTGATTTTGAGATGACAGGAATATTGTATTCACGGCTGTCAATCAAAATCTTGCTGGTTTTGATAGCCAAATCCGCAGCAATCACATTCACAGTCTTTTCAACTTTCAAGTTACCTACTTTTACCACCAATTTACCTGTGCCTACTTTTCCAGAAGCACGGAATTCCTGTTTGTTGGCAATAGTACCGATGTTGGCATCACAAGTCAATTCAAAGTCTGTAATATTTTCATCAATCAAATCACCATATTCGTTATAGCCTAATATGACAGGTTTGTACGAACTGAAGATAGGAATATTCAATTCGGCATCCAAGAATTCCAAACGAGCCAACTTACCACTTTCTGGAGCTGTAGAGAAAACCATCAAACCATTGGCGATGCTACGAGGAGTAGATTCAGTTGTCTTGTTCACTACATTGCCTTGTACCATTAATTGGGCAGAACCACCGGCATCAACGTTACATACATCCCATGCGCCCAATTGTTTCATAATTTGAGCCATGTCGGCTGTGTTACATCCTGCAGAAAAGCCATAAACCGGGTCAGTTGACTTGTCAATGACAAACATAAAAAGTTTCTTGCCATCCTGACTCAAGCCATAAGCAGAACGGGAATAGATTTGACTATTATAGGCTTCGTCGTTGTTTCTGCCTGTCAATTCACCATTCTTCAAAACGATGGCGTTTCCGCCTATCAAATTTTCAAAGTAAGGAGTTGCTCCGGTTTCGCAAGATTTCCAAGCATATTTGATAGTGATTTTGTCACCGACAGCCAATTTTTCAAGATTAGTCTTGTAAACGCCTGTTCCTGCCAAACAAAAATCATATTCTCCAAGTGTTCCGGCTTGAGTATTTTTAGTCACTTGTTTGACTATGGCAGAAATTTCTTGATTGACGCCCCATTTTGCACCACGATCAAGCACACAATAGACTTCAGTAGTTATTCCATTTTGAAGTTCATATTTTCCGTTTACTTCACCAATTGTCTTGAAGGCTTTGTCCTTGCCATAGTAAG
>JAHHQT010000002.1 GCA_020026215.1 Muribaculaceae bacterium | reverse complement strand
CTGGTGAAGACCAAAAACCAATGATTGAACAAACTCGTGAAATCGTCAACCGTTACAACAATACATACGGTGAAGTTTTGGTAGAACCGGAAATCATGCTTCCAACTAACCACGCCTGTCTTCGTCTCCCGGGAACAGACGGTAAGGCTAAGATGAGTAAATCTCTTGGCAACTGCATCTACCTTTCAGATTCTGCAAAAGAAGTGGCTAAGAAAGTGAAGAGCATGTACACCGACCCAGAACACTTGAACGTGGAAGACCCTGGTCACTTGGAAGGCAACTGTCCATTCATCTATCTTGACGCATTCTGCGATGGCAAGGATTTCTCAAAATACAATCCTGACTACAAGACATTGCAAGAAATGAAAGACCACTACACTCGCGGTGGTTTGGGTGACGGCACAGTGAAGAAAACATTGATCAAAGTATTGGAAGAAGAATTGGCTCCAATCCGTGAACGTCGTAAAGTATTGGCACAAGACGTACCTGCTATCTACGAAATGTTGAAGAAAGGTTGCGAAGAAGCTCGCAAAGTAGCTGCCAAGACTCTAGACGAAGTACGCCACGCAATGCGTATTGACTACTTCGATGACCAAGCCTTGATTGACGAACAAGCTAAACGCTTCAGAGAAGAAAACAAGTTGTAAAAACTGACTTCAATATACCGTAAAGGATAGATTAACGTTTTAATCTATCCTTTTTTTATGTTCAATTTTGAAAAGAATTCATCTCCACGTTGTTTCAGCCACCCTATTCCCAATGCCAGCATATAGGAGGAAATAATGATGATGAAAAAGGTGATAAAGAAACACATCACCGTGTTGGTAGTCTTATCAGTAAAGAGATACCAGCGATAGACCATATTGCGGATTTCAAACATATAAGGCATGTGCAATGCCATAATGCTTAACGAATGCTTGCCATAGGAAGCCAAAAGCCTATTAATTATATTGGTCTTTGAGAAAGTTCTTATATTCAACAATAGCAATATCGCTGCCAATGCACCGCCATAGAACAACACAAAATTATCAGGAAGATAAAGGCTTGAAATATCAAATCTAAAATTATAGAATACGCAATAACTGACCACTCCCACAAACACGACTCCAAGTCCTAACAAGACATTCCAACTATAGTCGGCATTCGTCCATTCCTTTTCACGCATCCATGCGCCCAAGGCATAGAATGGCAAGGATATGGCAGACTGTCGCAAACATAGAGGCAACGCTATGTTCCAATAATAGAATATCAGTCCTATCATAGAGCAAATCAGTGCCAATCGAGCCTTACTTTTCAGCCAACCTTCCAAGCCCCAATAAGCGACTGCGACAGTGAACAATGAAATCAAGAACCACAACGGTCCGTCAATCTCCGTCGGCTTGAAAAGAGAAGTCCGCCCAATGCGGCTGACTAACCGACCGCCATCTATCCAATAGACGAGCGCAAACAATGCAAGATAGAAGACTATCGGCACCAACAATGACTTGATACGCGACCAAACTAAATTCTTTTTTCGGCGATAGAACATTCCTGAAAGGAAAAAGAACAACGGCATGTGAAATATATAGATTTCCATGCTGAAATATCCTCTCAGATGCGCCCATACGACACAAATGATACCTATCCCCTTGAGGACATCAATCCGTTGGTCTCGTTGTTTCATAGTCCTTAAAAAAGCCATTTGCTTACTCGGAAACAAATGGCTTATATCTCAATAAATCAAAAATTGAAATTATCTTGTACGGCGTACAGAACGAACTGCTCCGCTTGAAGAGCTACCTGATGAACTCTTGAAAGATTTTTTCTTCTTTTTCTTGTCTTTTTTCTTCTTATCATCTTTCTTCTTGTCCACTTTCTTCACTTCCTTCTTTGATGAAGTGCGTTTGTTGCGGACAGAACGTTTGTTAGACGGTTTCTTCTTGTCTTCGCTTACTGATTCTTCGTCATCTTTGTCATCTTTGTCACCACGATCCTTGATTTCGATTTCGTCAGACAAGCCTTCAGCTTTCAAGCGTGCTTCTTCTTCAGCTTCCGCCTTAGCTTCCAATTCTTCGCGACTCGGCACCCAAATATGTTTGTCGTAAGATTGCAAACGGTGGTCAATGCTGTCTTGAGCAGGTTTCAAATCGTCTGGGTCCGGATGTATTTGCATCAATGAACGATTGCGCAAGTTGCGAGTTTTGTAAATTTCGCCCTTGTACATTCCCAACTGGAAGAAATCGTCGTAGGTATATTTAGCCACGTTGTTATCATCGTCAACAAAAATACTTTGTTGAGTCAAATAAGGACGAAGAGCGTCCAATTTAATCCAAAACATCGGATATTTGACAGGTTCACCGCCGAAATCATCAGTGCGGTGCAATACCGGGCAAATTGCCTCAACGTGAGTTTTTGTACGGTTTTCGTTGCTGTTAAATGTCCAACGTTCGATGATATAGTAGCTTAATACTTCATTCGAAGGAACGTCGCTTTCTTCAATAATGAATTTAGGATTCTTTTCAGTGCTACCCTTGGCATCTTTATAAAGGATGTGGAAACGTTCCAACATCTCGCGAACATTTATCTGATATTGTTCAGTAAACAATTCACGACCGTCAAGGTATTCGTAAGCCTTGACTTGTCCGTTAGTCACCAACTTCATAATCATACGGAACAAACTGGTTTGGTTTTCAGTCGGTTCTTCGGGATAGTAAAGAGTGGCATTCTCTATTTTGTTCAAATCCAATTGACGGTAGATGATACGCATCCACATCAAGTTAGCTTCAGACTCAGGAGCCGTTTCATAGAATTCCTTCATTCTGAATGTAACTCCCGGTGTAGCATCAGATTTGTCCTTCTTCTCCTTTTTTCTGACCACCTGCGCATACGATGGCAAGGCTACTCCCATTAAAAGTAGCGCAGCAACTACGCTTTTAAAATTCTTCATATATCGTGGTATAATTTTCATTCTTACTTTAGTTTACAATCACTTCCATCGGAGCAAGGTCACGAGTGATACCGTCAGGACCAATGGCTTTAACACGTGAGATATAGAAACGTTTTCCACGTGAAAGACGGCGGAAACTGTTCTTTTGTCTTTGTGAGAAATTAGCACCGTCGGAGGTTTCAGGAATGGCGTTACCCATAGAGTCGAACACCACTGTCTCAAACGACAACACTTTATATTGCACATTCAACAAGTCATCGTCGATAGCAGCCTGAATACCCGGAGTGGATAACAAGATGGTTTTCGGGAATGGGCGTGAACCTTTGTAGCGCATTTCATTACCTTTACTGTCCTTGTATGCGATGTAAGGAGTTGGATCAGGCAATTTGCGAACGCGGAATGAAGTGGTGGAAATCTTTTGAGACTTGCCATCAATTGCCGCAGTTACGGTAATCACACATTCAGCACCCACCTTGGTAGGACGTGCGTTCCAAACATCACCGCTACGTTTCAAAGCACCGTTGGTCATTGTCGCTGTAATGGCATTTTGTGCCACACCCGGGACAGAAATACTGATAGGGTTATCAATACCTGCATAAAGCACGTTCATCATAGTGGCAGAAATGGTAGCCATCGGTTCAATAACAGTATAGTCGGATTTGAATTCGTGACGAGAAATTGAACCGTCGCCACGAGGCACTTCCAAATAACCTGTATAATTGAATGTACCGGTCTTTCCGGTGTACAATTCATAAGTACGAGTATTGACAGGCAACACCTTGCCGTCAATCACGATTTTAGGACGTTGGGTAGTATCGACAGCCGCCAAAACGATGTCAGCTGAATACTTGCCACCACGCATCACCAATTTGGAGTTTGGAATAACAAAGGCATCCAATTGGTTCACACGAACGTCACCGGCATCAATATTGTTCAACAAAGTAGTCAATGCTTCACCTTCCGCAAACAGCAAGTCGTTTTGCATTTTAGTCATCAAGGTTACCGCAGCCACTACAGGCATATTTTCGAACATGCCAATTTCCCAAGGGGTTTTAATCATTGTTCCCTTTTGGGCGAAATCTTCGGTTGACAATGCTTTGGCAACCATGGCACGTTTTGCTTCGTCAGTCAAATATTGAGAAATGAAATTCTGATATTCGCCCAAGCTCGCTTTCAATCTGTTGCCGTGTTTGTAGTTCAACATGATTTTAGCGGCAGCTTCCAAGTTGTCCTTGCTTTGAATATCACGAATATTGGCATCATCGCCATCGGCCTCCTTAACGATAGCCAATTTCAATGAATCTATATATGAACTTAATTTAATGGTTCTCAAGCGCACGTCGGTCGCTCTGTCATACCACTGTTTACCTTTTTGTGGGTTCTTTTCACTGAACTTCTTTAATTGGTTGTAAATTGCAGTGTTACGGTCGCTGACATTTATATTTGTGCGGTTCAAACCATCTTCTACAAGACTAAACCCGTTGAGCACGTCACTCGAAACATTGAGTGCGAGCATGGCAGTCAGAACGATGTACATCAAGTTAATCATCTTCTGACGAGGGCTCATTCTTGCTACGTTTCCGTTTGTTCCCATTTTTAAATTATGTTCTCCTTTTTATTACAATCGGAATGTGCTTCCACATTCACGAAACACTACAATTTATTATTTTTCTTCTTGCTTTGGTTCTTCTGCAGGTTGTTCAGCCTTTGGTTGAACAGGAACATCCATAGGATTTGCCATCGGACGATACATATTGATTTGCATGGCTGTAATCATCTTTTCATACACAGAATTCAACTGTTGCATATATTGAGCCATCTTCTGAGTTTCTTCACAGTAGCGGTTGCTTTCAGAAGCAGAACGTTCGTACATGCTACTGATGTCCTTCAAGCCCTTGTTCACCTTGTCAATGTTGTCCAATTGAGAAGAAACACTCTTCAACTGAATTTCGTAGATGGTGTTCAAACCTGAAATATTGCGGTTCAAGCTGGTCATTTGTTCCACGTAACCTGTTGAACTTTGAGTGATGTTTTCTGAATTTTCAGTAATAGCCTTGTAGCTGTCCAACAAAATGTTTGAAACGTTGTTCAACGCTTCTGTTGTAGCACGAAGTTGTTCCATTTGTTCTGCAATGGAAGTCATTTGGGCAATGTAAAGGTCAGATGCACCTTGAATGTCGGTTGGAGTCTGGATAGGTTGCGGATTCGGAGTTGTTGAACGCACCTTCGCTGCTGGTGCAGTAGCACCTGCATTGATAACTTGTCCTGCTTCAACAGGAGTACCACCGATAACCACACTACCTTTAGAAAAGTCAGGGCGGTCTTCAGGATTCTTGCTGGCAAACACAGGGAACACTTCTTCCCAGTGATATTCACGAGGTGGACGGTCAAATGCAGTAAGCACGAACATTAACACCTCAGTACCCATACCGATTGACAACAAAGTGTTACCACCCGGTAAGTGTAATATCTTAAACAATGCACCCCAAATTACGACGGCTGCACCAATACTATATGCGAAATTGAAGAATCGTTGTCCCTTTTCTCCTGAAAGGAAAGCTTCGATTATATTTTTATATTTTTTATACTTGCCCATAATCAAGCAGTTTTATTTATGATTAGACTTTAATGATGAAACGTGAATTATTTACGACCTTTTGCAAAACCAATTTGTGTACGAACGCAACGGAAACCGATGTATGAACGTTGTTCATTTTGGTATTCCCATTGACGAAGATCGGAACGTACGTTGTGAGCAATGTCTTTCCAAGAACCGCCACGTACAATCTTACGTTTCATACGATAAGGGTCTTCCTTGGCTGAATTGTAACGATATTCAGGGTTGATATCGCTGGTCAATTTATCTATACTTTCAGTATATGCTGTAGAAGTCCATTCACTCACGTTACCTGCCATGTCGTAAACGCCGAAATCGTTAGGTTCATAAGTTCCCACACGTGATGTAATCAAGTTACCGTCCTTGATGTAGTTGCCTTCTCCCGGTTTCAAGTTGGCGTAGAAGCAACCCGAATCAGAAATTGGGAGGTCGCCTGCCCATGGATATTTGTTTTCATTCACACCAGTACGTGCTGCATATTCCCATTCAGCTTCAGTAGGCAAACGGTAAGGTTCAATATAGACACCTTGACGGCCCAATGAACGGCGCAAATAGTCAGTACGCCAGTGAGAGAATGCGTTGGCTTGTTCCCAACTTACACCTACAACAGGATAATCATTGTATCCAGGGTGGTTGAAATACATTCTTGTATAAGGTTCGTTGTAAGCATTTTCAAAATCGTTAATCCATGCTGTAGTATCAGGATAAACATTGACGATGTAAGTGTTCAAGAAATCAAAATCACTTGACAATTGACGAGTGATGGTTTCTCTTACAATATCACCGTTGTCATTTACATAAGCTGTATCCTTAGAGATAGTAGGATTTTCATCGCTTACTGGAATATCTGTATTGTAAATACGACGAGTAGCGTCAAAACGGTTTTTACGTTTTGCAGCTTCTGTTAAGTTGTAAATTTCGTAACGATAGTTCAACTGAGTCGGATCCAATTCCCACACACCTGTAATCATGTTCTGACGATATAGGCTCGCGATGGCGCGTTGTTCGTCTTCTGTCGGATTACGCCATGGAATAGGTTTCTTCCAATTCAAGTAAGGTTTAATAGGATTGCCCTCTTTGTCTTCCTCAATTTTAAAATCTTCGTCACCGCCATAAGCAGGGTCTGCCAAGCGTTCACGGATGATAGAGTCACGCACCCAAAAAACGAATTGTTTGTATTTGGAATTAGTAATTTCAGTTTCGTCCATCCAAAAAGATTCAACAGACATACCATTTGGATTAGCTTTGATGTTCCAAAGGCTGTCGTCTTGATTCGGTCCTACTTTCATAGAACCACGGCTAACCAACACCATTCCGTACGGTGTAGGCTCATTCATAGCCGTACCACGGACACCGGTCACTTCACCGCCTTCCCCACCGAAAGATGTTTTGGAAGAGAATGCACATGATGTTACCATCAATCCTAAAGCGATATAACTTACGATTTTTTTCATATACTTACATTATACGAATACTCTTATGTTTGTTTTTATTTTTTTCTGATAAATTCAGTTTTACGTTATAGCCGACAAAAACCTCATGGCTACCGCTGCTGACCTTTGAAATGGCAGAAGTGGGATAGTCGTAACTATATCCCACGAAGAAGTTTTTGAACTCAGCCCCAATTTGTATCGTAACACCGTCATTATAGCGGTATCCGACACCACCGGAAAGGAATTTATTGTAACGCACTCTTGCCGTTACTTCAGGCTGAACGAATGAAAAATCACTCTTCACCATCAATGAAGGTTGTATTTCAAATAACGTATTTTTTATCGGAATATTGCTACCTGCCATAAAATAAAACATTCTGCCTGCTTGTGATTCAAACAAAGTTTCCGATGTTCCGTCCTCTGTATTCAGAGAAACGGTAGGCTCTGTAACGTGTGTCACCGACAGTCCTGCCCAAAACCATTTATGGGTATAGAACACGCCCAAATTCAAGTCAAATGCAGTACCGTGCAAGTCATTTTCAGGGATAGCATCATCAGCATCCTGATGGAAATCGTCGCCACTCGGCAATTTCACATCCGAGCCCTTGAATTTTTGGTCAAACAATCCGAACTGAAGACCTACGCTCAATTCGCCTTTAAACAGTTTCAACTTGTAGGAAGCCTGTGCTCCAAAATCCATATTGGAGAACAAGCCCAAACTTTCCTGCTGGACCATTATACCGACACCAAAGCGTTTCTTAAAAAGTTTCAAAGGCATATCCGCTCCGACAAGGAATGCACGTGGAGCTTTTTTGATACCCACCCATTGCATACGAGTACCACCCATGATGTGAATGTAGTCCGTACGGCCTGTAGCGGCAGGATTATAGTATGCAGGCATCGCCCAATATTGCGACAATTGCGTATCCACCTGTGCAACGGCTTTGTCCGTACCTACAAACAAGGTGACAAGCAATACTGCAATATTAAATAATATGATAGACGATTTTTTCAATTCAATTATTCAAAATAGAACGTAAATACAACCATATTGGAAATGGCCTTGTCCAATGATTGTGTAAATTTCAGTTTGTTCGGGTCATCAGCCAAGTCAGGACGATTCTTTTCAATCATGTTCTTTAGACCAAAGCAGAATTTAACCTCGGGTATAAATTTGAAATAAGGCACATACACATCCAGACCGAAACCAATGGTTAAGAACATATCCGTACCCTTCATCCACAACAATTCGTCGTCTTTCTCCTTTGTCAAATCGAACGCGGCAAGAACACCGGTAGTAACATAAGGACGAAGATTGCGCCAACGTTTGGCTGACATCTTGACATCAAAAGGCAACACGATGGAAGCATTTTTCAAGTCCTGCTTTTCAACGTTGCCACTTTTGGCATCGCGGAAAGTCAAGGTGCGGTTTCCAAAATACATACCCGGAGTGAGACGCAAATTGAAATGTTCCGCCAATCGCAAGTCTCCCAAGATATTCACACAGAATCCAGGTGCAAGCCCCGACTGATCGGCAAACCATTGTTCCCCATTATCAGTAATCATACCATTGTGAGTCATCCAAAGACTTTGGTTGAAAAATCCGACAGAAAAACCATAGTGGAATCTCTTCAAATCAGCATAAGGTCGATTCAGAATTTTATCGTTGTCTTGGGCGAATACAGGAATCGATGTAATCACCGATAATATTAATAATATGTAGGTATATACCTTTTTCATCTAAACACTAAACGTAAAAATGTCCATGTTATTGCAAACTTCGGCAAAATTACATAATTTTGGGTAAAAATAAAACGAAAATGAAAGATAACGACTGGAAACAACGACTCAACATTGTTTACTCTACAAACCCTAATATGCAGTTCGAAACTGAAGAAGAGGAAGAACAGGAAACTTTGCCCCCGGAAAAGCAAAAGCTGAAAATTATGCTTGACAAAAAGAACCGTAAAGGCAAAGAAGTAACTCTTATTACCGACTTCATTGGCACTGACGACGACTTGAAGGATTTGGCGAAAAAGCTGAAGACCAAATGTGGCGTCGGAGGTTCTGCCCGTAACGGTGAGATATTGCTACAAGGTGACTTTCGCCAAAAGGTGAAAGAACTGCTTACTGCTGATGGATATAAGGTGAAAATAATATAATATAATATATAAAAACACATTTCGAAATTTAGGACTAATGATTAACGTTTATAAAGCATCAGCCGGTTCCGGAAAAACATTCACTCTTGTACGCGAATATTTCAAGATGGTAATGGGTGAGAAAAAGCCCGAAACAAATGAATACGTTTTAAACCGACACATCAACAATGCGCACCGCTCTGTTTTGGCGATTACCTTTACAAATAAAGCGACCGACGAAATGAAGCAACGTATTATCAAAGAGCTGTTTACTCTCAGCCAAACACCAAAAGAGAGTGACCATCTCAAATATTTAGAAGACAATCTGCATGCTTCTGAGACTGACATTCAAAAGGCAGCCTCAACGGTGATGAGCCAGATTTTGAATGATTTTACCAACTTCAACGTCAGCACCATCGACTCTTTCTTCCAGACCATTCTCCGCACGTTTGCCCACGAATCGGACATTGCAGGCAATTATAATGTGGAAATCAACGATGATTATGCCATTGCCGTAGGTATCAGCGACTTGAAACAGTCCCTGCGTCTAAAGTCTAAAAAAGAAAACGGACCACTGATTGACTGGTTGTCACAATTCATGCTCTCAAAAGTGCAAGACGGCAAAAGTTGGAACATTTTCAACGACAACAAGGAATCGGGCAAAAAAGGGGGTGGCACAACCTTGAGCTCATTTGCAGCCAACTTGTCCAAAGAGATTGTTAAAAAGAACCGCGATGCCCTCAACGAATATCTCTCTGACCGACAAAAAATCAAGGAGTTCAAAGATGCATTATCTGTAAAAACCGCAATTTTAAAAAAGGCAGTCAAAGACAATGCCCAAGCCATTGAGAATATTTCAACAAACAACGGACTTGCCTACAAGAAGAACTTCACCAATCTCCTCAACAAGGCGAAAGGTGATTTTGACTATAACAGCACCCAAAATCTAAAATCTTTCTTGGAAAATTACAACGATGAAAGCAAATGGTTTAACAAGAAAGAATCAAGCATGGTCTCTCCAGAAGATGTTACCAAGATACGAAACTATTGGGAGGAAACCAAGCAATGTATCGTGAAGATAAAATCCTTCAGAATGATACACTCTCAATTATATTTTTTGGGACTGTTAGGTGACATCGAAAAGAACATCAGAAATTACAATACAGAAAATAATGTATTGCTACTTTCTGATACCAACGAGATACTCCGTAAAATCATCAACAAGGAAGATGCCCCCTTCATCTACGAACGTGTAGGCGTGAAGTTGTCGCATTACCTGATGGATGAATTCCAAGATACCTCCAAGATGCAGTGGGATAACATCAAACCATTGATTAACAACAGTCTGGCTGAAGAAAACGACAATTTGATTATCGGAGACGTGAAACAAAGCATTTACCGTTTCCGTAACTCTGACCCCAAACTGCTAAAAGAGGCTATCTACAAAGAGTTCCCGACTTACATCAAAGAGCCGAACAACGGCAAAGCCGAAGCCAACACCAACTGGCGTAGTAATGCAAACGTCATCAAATTCAACAACACCTTCTTCGATTTCGTTTCCAAAAATATGGGAATGAATGAAGTGTATTCCAATGTAGTTCAAGGTATTTCCCCTAAGAATATCAATCATCCGGGACATGTGAAGGTGGAATTTATCACACCCCAAGAACAAGAAAAATTTGCCGACCTCGCCTTGAATAAAATGCTGGAAGATATTCTTGATTTACTCCAACGCAAGTACGAGCAAAAGGACATCACCATATTGGTGAACACAAATGATGAAGGCGACATGGTTATCAACAAATTATTGGAGTACAGTGCCAATAATAAGGACAACATAGAACTAAATGTGGTTTCCGACGAATCGTTGAGAATCAACAAATCGGCATCTGTCAAAATTATACTCGGTGTGCTTTCACTGCTGGACAACAAAGCATCTATCAAGGAAAGCAATGATGAAAATGGCGACAAGAACAAAAAGCGCAAATTACCCCTCATCATCAAGCGTATCAACTATAATTTGAGCCACGAGGAGGATACATCAAAGGCATTCTACGACGCATTCAACAATCAGGACAACGACTTGAACGAAGAGTTCTTGAACGGTGCTCAGGACTGTGCCGGCCTGGATGCCATTGTGGAACGTATCATCAAAGAATACATCACCCCAGAAATGGCACAAAACGATACCGCCTACATTCAGGCATTCCAAGATTATGTACTCAGCTATGAACAGCGTTTTGGCTCTAACCTGCACATGTTCTTGAAATGGTGGAACAAAAATGAGCACAAGTGCACCATCACTTCCCCTGACAATATCAATGCCATCAAGGTCATCACCATCCACAAGTCAAAAGGATTGGAATTTCCATGTGTCATCATTCCGTTTGCCGACTGGAAATTCGACAAGCAGGGATTGGAATGGCTGCCTGGCAAAGTGCTACACAGCGAATTTAAGGGTAACACAGATATTGTTCCTCCAATTCTTCCTGTCAAGCGCGAAACGGTAAAAAACGAGGTTTACACCTTGTTCGACAACGAGTTCAGACTCATTGAAAATGAGAGCAAGATGGACTCATTGAACAAAACGTACGTGGCATTTACACGTGCCGTCAACGAATTGCTCATCTACACGAATAGTGATGGAAAAAGCGACCTCAGCAACCAACTCAACGAATTTCAGAAAGTGGCAACGGTTGACAACAACAGCTTGATGATTTCGGTTGCCCAATTCCTGCAAGATGATAAAATTGAATTGGGAGAACCTACCATCAAGGAGGAGAAGAAAGACAAGCAAAGAGCAGAGAATGAATCTATGCCTGACTATCAAGCTATAGTCAAATCCGAAACTCCCAAATACAAAGTTCCAGACCAAGTTCCTTTCAGTCACGACGATCCTCGATTCCAAGGCGAAGTGCTCCATACGATTCTCAGCAAAGTCAACGTGAAAGATGATTTGGATTTTGCCGTCCGATATTTTCTTTCCAAGGGCATATACAGCCTAAAAGAAAGCGAAAAATACCGTGGAATCTTGACAAAAGGGTTTGAAAACAAAGACTGTTCACAATGGTTTGCCGAAGGGAACCAATTAATCAAGGAACGTACGATCATCAACGCCAAAGGCGAAGAATATCGTCCTGACCGTATGGTAGTTACTCCCGACGGAAAGACCATTATCATCGACTACAAGTTCGGTAAGCAACACGACAAGAAATATCGCGAACAGGTTAAAAACTATATGAATATCATCGGCGAATGTGGCTATAAAAACATTGAAGGCTACATTTGGTATATCGTTGAAGATGAAATAGTGAGACTGTAAATTTCTAATATTCTGTATTTTTAACAGTGGGTTATTTTGATAATTTAACAAAATAATCCACTATTATTCAATATTTTGAGTCAAAAAACATCAAAAAAAAGAAAAATTATCGTACCTTTACCCCGTTTTATAAAACGCATAACTATCTCAACTTTTTTATGAAAAGAATTTCACTTTTATTCGCGTTCACACTGATTTTTCCTTCAATCAATGCAGAACAAATTAGTGAGAGCCAGGCTGCTAGCATTGCAAGCAAATACATGCAACAGCAACCTACAAAAACTCTTAAAGCCCTAAAGATGGCGAACGGCAATGACAACAATGCCGAGTACTACATTTTCAATGCCGGCAACGACAAAGGTTTCGTTATTGTATCCGGTGATGATGAATTGACAGAACTTGTGGCTTATTCCGACCAAGGTTCTTTCGTCTATAATGCTGAAACTCCAGAAAACATCAAGAAGTGGTTGAACGACTATTCAGAATATGTCAATCTATTCAGAGAGGGTAAAGCAAAAGCTCAATATCAAGAGTTGAGAAAAGGTAACGTCGTCGTTGCACCAATGATTACCACACAATGGGACCAAGGCGACCCTTACAACGAACTTTGTCCTACTGAAGGTTACTACAAATGCCCTACAGGTTGTGCTGCAACAGCACTTGCACAAGTGATGAACTATTGGGAATGGCCGGTACAAGGTCGTGGCTCACACTCTTACGTTGAAACTGCCAACAGATCACACTTTGTTGACTTCAGCAAATCAATTTACGATTGGGCTAACATGCGCGATACATACAAAAATTCAGAATGGAACACTGCAGAAAAGAATGCAGTTTCTAAATTGATGTACGATTGCGGTGTTGCTATCAACATGGAATACAGTGCTCAAGGTAGTGGCGCTTTGGAACATGACATCAAGACTGCCGCTCCTGAATATTTCCAATACGACACTCGTCACTATCCTCGCAACAGCTATACAACCGTTCAATTCCTTAATATCCTTAAAAAGGAATTAGACCAAAAACACCCTGCACTTTTCGGTGGTATCGGTGACGGTGGCGGTCACGAATTCATCTGCGACGGATACGACTCAAACGACTTCCTACACATCAACTGGGGTTGGGCTGGTATTTCTGACGGTTACTTCAACGTAAACTACATGAATCCTGATGCAATCGGTACCGGTGGCGGTTCAGGCGGTTTCTACAGAGACCAATCAATCTTGATTATCACTCCTAACAAGACAAACAATGCCAACACAACTGACAACTATTTGTCAATCGTTCCTGCTGGTTACATCCAAGGTTACGAAGGCTATATCCAAGCTACAACCACATCTGCCCAAAAAGGAGAAAGCATGCACTTCGCTCTTTCTGGTCTTTGGAATGCCGGCGGTACAGACTATAGCGGTGAAGTAGGTTTGGCTATCTTTGATGCTGAAGGCAACAGACTTTCGACTCCTGTATCAACACAAAATATTTCGCTTAAAGCTACCAACGTAGTGACAAGCAGCTCATACTTCATCATCAAATCTGAATTCAACGAACTAAAAGACGGCATCTACTATATCTTTGCAGTTTCTAAAGAATCTCGTTCTGACATTGAAAGCCAATGGGTACGTCTAAACTCTCTTGCTCACGAAACTATCAAAGTTACAGGCAACGAAATTCAAGCACGCGTTACTCCTAAATTGGAACTTTTAGTAGAAGGCCCTATCAGTGTTTCAAACGCTAATCCAAAACCGGGTGAAAAGATTCAGTTCACTACCAACATCTACAACCCTACAATGGAATCAGCACAAGGTAAATTGAACTTCGAAATCCGTCACGTTGAAACTAACCAACGCAAAATGAGATTGTCTAAAACAATCAACCTTTACGGAACATCTTCAATCAGCATCGAAACAAATGCAACAATCAGCGGCACATTTAAAGCCGGTGAAAAATATGCATTCATCCTTACTCCGACATTCACAAGCAATTCATTGGATTTCACTCTTGTCACTAACGAATCTTACAATTGTGAATTCACTATAGCTGACCCTGCAGGAGTTGAAGATGTTATTGCAGATGCAGATGTTACAGTTTATCCTAACCCTGCAACAAACAACGTATTTATCGAAACCGAAGCTAATTTGATTTCAGCAAGCCTATTCTCTGCTGACGGAAGATTGGTGCAGCAAGTAAATGCAAACGACATTGATTTGACTGACTGCAATGCCGGTTACTACATCGTTTCTATCGAAACTGAAAACGGTATTGTCAACAAACAAATCATCAAGAAATAAAACAACATTTCGCTATAGAATAAAAACCGCAGGACTTTTGTCTTGCGGTTTTTTATTGTATTTTTGCTTTACTATAAACGAATCTAAACATACTCCTTATGAGAAAACTCTCCCTTCTAATAGCAATAGCTTTGTTCTCTGCAACAGGCTATGCAAAGCAAATCAATGAAAGACAGGCAGCAGCTATCGCGGGGAAATATCTTCAAACTGCGAGTCGTTCACTGAAAGCTCTTCCTTCATCAAACACAGCCCAAAATGATGATGAATACTATATTTTCAATGCAGGGGCAGATAATGGCTTTGTCATTATCTCGGGTGATGATGAATTGTCAGAATTGGTGGGTTATTCCCCAAACGGCTCGTTCTCCACAATAGATATGCCTGACAATATTTCCCATTGGCTGAAAAGCTACTCCAGCTATGTAAAAAATTTCCGTGAAGGCAAGGTCTCGGCAAAAAAAATCGAATATACAACCGCCATACCTGTAGTCCAACCTCTACTGACCACCAAATGGAATCAGAAAGAGCCCTATAACTCACTATGTCCGGGCGACAACTACCATGGTATATGCCCGACCGGTTGTGTGGCAACAGCCATGGCACAAATCATGAACTATTGGGAATGGCCGACAACCGGTCAGGGGGAACATTCCTATCGCAATGATTTCCGCACTGAGACCGTTGATTTCAGCAAGTCCAATTATGAATGGAACAATATGATTGACGAATATCTCTACGTGAAGAACTCTTCAGGATTCATCGTTGAAGGATGGACTAAAGAGCAAGGGGATGCCGTTGCCAAATTAATGTACGACTGCGGTGTAGCTACTAATATGATATATGCATACAACGGAAGCGGTACAACAGAGCAAGAAGTAAAGGCAGCACTCACCAAACACTTTAAATACGACTGCCAGTTCTATCCAAGAGACAGTTACACTACTCCTCAATTTATAAATCTCATCACTACGGAATTGGACAATGCCCGCCCTATATTTTTCAGCGGAACGGGTGAAGGTGGTGGTCACGCATTCGTTGCAGACGGCTATGACAGTAATAAGTTTCTTCACATCAACTGGGGATGGGGCGGAATGTCAGACGGCTACTTCAACATCGACTACATGAATCCGAGTTCATTAGGTACAGGCGGTGGTACGGGAGGTTTCACCCATGAGCAATGCATTACTTTCATGCAACCGAACAAAAACGGAACACCAACCAGCAATGACGATTATTTGGCACTACTTCCTGAAGGATATATTGATAATTTTGCAGGCTACATCAAAGCCATCGACCAAAAAGTGAAAAAAGGAGAACCAATGCGAATTGCCATCATAGGTATTTGGAACCTCACAACACTTTCTTACACAGGCGATGTCGGATTTGCTGTATTCAATAAAGAAGGTGAACGCTTGACAACCCCAACCAATAAAGAACGCGTGGTCATCGAGCCAAATTATGTGACAGATACTGAAAGTATCATTGCTTTGGACAAGGAAGTGGCTTCCCTTACCGATGGTGAATATTATGTATATCCCGTCTCCAAGCAACAGAACCCCAAGAAAGAAACAGACTGGTTGCGCATGGCAACATTACAGAATCTTGCCCTTAAAATTTCAGGAGAAGAAATGTCATTCTTTCAAGAGGACTTGTATTTGGACGTAACATCTCCTATTACAGCAAATACAAACACTTTCGAAACTGGGAAGAAAGTCAGCTTCTTCGTCAATGTGAACAACCCAACGACCCAACTGGCGGAAGGGACCATCACTCTTGATATCAAAGAAGAACAATCCTCGAATGCTATAATTTCCTACCACATTCCTTTTATGGCTTATGGACAAGCTACAATTCCACTAAAATTCAACGTTCAGTTAGGAAATCGGTATGAAGTTGGAAAAACTTATAGATGCACTTTAGGAACAAAAGCAGGAAGTTCGAGTGGCAGATTTTTCAGAGTCAATACAAACCCTGAGTATGAATTTATATTCACAGTGATTGACCCTGCCGGAGTAGAAGACATGGAATCTGAACGAAATATCATTATCTATCCTAATCCTACCGCCGATGTGGTAAATATCCAAACCAAAGATATAGTTACCGCTATAAAACTCTTTGCTGCCGACGGACGTTTGGTCCAAGAAACTACCGATACCCAAATCGACATGATCAACTTCCCTGCCGGATACTACTTGATTCGCATAGAAACTGAAAACGGTATCTTCAACAAGCAATTAATCAAGAAATAGGACGTACGTAAAATCAATGATAAAAAGCCTCAAATGTTAACATCTGAGGCTTTTCTATTTAAATAGTCCATATTATGCCTATGAAATATGAATTTTATCGTATATTTACGACCTAAATCAAGAACTAATCTAAAAATGAAAAAATTACCCATCTTATTGGCTTTGTCACTGTTCTTTTCAGTTTCAAATGCAGAGCAAATAAGTGAATTCCAGGCAGCTTCCATTGCCAGAAAATATCTTCCGGCACAAGCAACGACTTCCCTTAAAGCACTTCGAACAAGTAATACTTCTGTCAACAATGCAGAATATTATATCTTTAATTCCGATAACAACAACGGTTATGTCATTGTCTCGGGTGACGATGAATTGACCGAATTGGTAGGCTATGCCGACAAAGGCGCTATCCCTACCCACGAAGCCATGCCCGAAAACCTAAAATTCTGGTTAGGCAAATATGCGGAATATGTCAAGTCATTCCGCAACGGCAAATCCAAGGCTCATCAAGCGAACTATAAAAGAGCAACTGTTGTCGTAAAACCATTGATTAAAACCCTTTGGGACCAAATGACTCCTTACAATGACTTGTGTCCTTATGATAAAAATGCCCGCACAAAATGTCCTACAGGTTGTGCAGCTACCGCATTTGCACAAGTCATGAATTTCTGGAAATGGCCAAAGCAAGGAACAGGCTCTCACACCTACAACAACAGTTACGGCATTGCCTCTGTCAATTTCTCCCAATCCGTCTATGACTGGAGAAATATGCTTAACACCTATAAAGTAATTGAATCCAATGGACAAACTACAGGTGCTTGGAACAGAGTACAAGCCGATGCTGTGGCAAAATTGATGTATGACTGCGGTGTAGCTATTAATATGGACTATGCTCCCGACGGTAGCGGTACTACTGACAATGATATTGTTATAGCAGCTACCAACTATTTCCAATACGATGCCGAGTATATTCCTCGCGATGCCTTCACCTCTGCTCAATTTATGGGTATCATGAAAAATGCCTTGAAGAAACATTTGCCTATCCTGTTCGGAGGAATCGGTGACGGTGGCGGTCACGAATTCGTAGCCGACGGTTTGGATTCCAACGATTTCTTTCACATCAACTGGGGCTGGAGCGGTATTTCCGACGGTTATTTCAATATGGACTATATGAACCCGAGTGACTTGGGAACTGGTGGCGGTTCTGGCGGTTTCTGCTACGAACAGTCAGCAGTGATTATCACACCAAACCGAACAGGTAATGCCAAATCCAATCAGAACTATTTGAATTTGATTCCGGAAGGATATTACAACGAAGGTTATGTCAGAGCCACAGCGGTTACTATGAAAGGGAGTCCTCTTGGCATCCATGTATCAGGAATTTGGAACGTATGTGGCAAGAACTGGGAAGGCGAAACCGGAGTTGCCATCTTCAACGGTGCAGGTGAACGATTAAGCGCCCCTCAAGACACCAAAGCTTTGGGACTTGACAATACGAACTATGTTCCTTCAGATGTAGTATATACATTGAAAAACGAATTAATGACATTAGAAGACGGAATCTACTACATATATCCTGTATCCAGAGAAGACCGTAAAGACATCACTTGCGACTGGATTCGCATGGTAACCCGATGCTATCAGGCTATCGAAGTGAGTGGCGATCAAATTTCCACAATCAATCCAGAATTGTATGTAGAAGTAGCCAAACCGATTGAATGCTCACAAAGCACCTTCCAGTTGAACGAAAGACCTTATTTCTCTGTCACTTTGTTCAACCCGACCCCTACATTGTGCGAAGGAGACATCCAATTTGAAATCAGAGAAGTAAAAACCAACAAACTCATCACAAGAAGTCAGGAATACTTGATGCTTTACGATCAGTCATATTGCAAATTCGAAGTTCCAATCATATTGAATTCGGCATTATTTAAAGAAGGTGAAACCTATAAATTGTTCGTCAATGAGAGAATCAGCACGTTGAGCAAAAACAAATTCAAGGTAGCCACTAACGCAAACAACAAATTCTTGTTTACTATTACTAATCCGGCTGGAGTGGGTGAAACCATAGACAATGAAACTATTTCGGTTTATCCCAACCCGGCAACAGACAAAGTGGTTGTAGAAACTGATGCTGAAGTGGTTTCAATCAGCTTATATGCAATTGACGGACAATTGGTACAAAAGGTGGACAACCAAAAGGAACTTAATATCAGTGATTGTCCTGCCGGTCATTACATCATTTCTGTACAAACTGAACAAGGTGTAACCAACCAACAAATTATCAAAAAATAAATTATCTTCAAATAACAAAGCCACCGCATCATGTACTTTGATGCGGTGGCTTTTTATATTATAAATCAGGGAAAGGAATTTCAAGGCGATAGGGTTTGTTGTTCTCTATGGGGTTGGAAACGGACAAACCTATCAATCGAATAGGACGGCTACTATAATCAACACCCGAAAGCAAGTCCTTGGCAATGGGCAGAATTTGGTCTTTCTTCTTGAAATGATAGTTGACCGTACGGCTGCATGTAATTTGTGTAAAGTCGTAAAATTTCACTTTCAGTGTCAGCGTATTACCATAGAACTTGGCTCGTTGAATCCGTTCCAACAATTCCAACACCACTTGATAAAGATGGACGGCAATCAAAGATTTACGGGTCAAATCGTGCTCCAAAGTACGCTCACAGCCCACAGATTTTCGTTCACGTTCAGTCACCACAGGACGCAAGTCAATGCCTCGTGCGAAATCATAGTATATCGCTCCAATCTTACCGAAGCGGCTAATCAGTCCCCCTTTGGAATATTCACGCAACTGACGGCCATTATATACGCCCATCGCATGAAACTTGCGTGCCGTCACCTTCCCCACACCCCAAAAGGATTCAATCGGAAGATTGGCAATAAAATCCATAGCCTGCAACGGATGAATGGTACACAATCCGTCGGGTTTGCGATAATCAGAGGCTATTTTTGCCAAAAATTTATTATAGGAAACTCCTGCCGAGGCAACAAGATTCAACTCCTCGCGAATACGCCGTTTGATTTCCTTCGCCACTTCGACCGCCAGTTCAATATTCTTCTTGTTGTGAGTCACATCCAAGAATGCCTCATCAATGGACAAAGGCTCAATAATATCCGTATAATCGTGGAATATTTCATGGATTTGATGCGAAATCTCCTTATAGACCTCCATACGGCCATGCACGAAAATCAAATCGGGACAAAGCTGTTTCGCCTTAACCGACGACATGGCAGAATGCACCCCAAAACGACGTGCCTCGTAGCTTGCTGTAGCCACAACACCTCGTTCGTCGCCATGCCCAACGGCAATAGGCTTTCCTCGCAATTCGGGGAAATCGCGCTGCTCTACCGATGCATAGAAGGCATCCATATCAATATGTATGATTTTACGTTCGTTCATACGACAATATCCTGCACTACAAAGATACATATAAATAAAAAGCGTATCACCCTTGTGACACGCAATAAATACACCTATAAATCTTCTTTAAATAAAGTGTTTACTTGTAAGCTTTGGAGGTTTGGATAAAATACCATTTCAAAGCCTTGATTACCATTTGTTTCATAATATTCAAAACCTTTTAATTTATCTAGATATCCCCATTCCGAACCTATAAAAGAAGGTATTATTATACCCATTAATCTTTTTTACGGCTGCAAAAAAACGACGAAAAATTTTTTCTCACAAATCACAAATGTTAAAAAAAATTTTCGAGGCATATTTTTAACATTTTACGGGATGACTTTAAAGTTTTTTTTCGCTTTAGCACGGCTACAATAGTTGAAGTGCCACCACTCCGATTGCAACGGACGGAAACCAGCTTCACGCATTACCCCTCGCAAAAGCAGACGATTTTGACGTTCTTCCTCGGTAATCTTCCCTTTTGCCACCAAAGTCGGTTCATCGGTAGTATGAGCTTCGATACCGAAGAAATCAAACGGAGTTCCCATTGGCAAAACTTCTCCATTTTCATTGACAATGCCAATATCCACCGCCAGACCGTAATTATGCAGACCACCGCCATTGGCAGGATTGGAAACATAGTTCTTGTTTTTGGTTGTCTTGACCTTGTTCCACATTTGTTGCTGTACAGACATCGGACGCGCTGCATCATAGACAATCAAACTGTAATTAGGATGCTTTTCCTTCAAATTCGCCTGTGCTTTTTTCAAACATTCCATAGCTTTGGGATGCAAATAGGCTTCATGCAAATCTTTATACAGGACCTCCCCGACAAAGTTGTCGGCAGTAGCATATTTTAAGTTAATTCTGATACTCGGATCTTCCACAGCAATATTAACAAATCCCAAAGAATCAAGATATTGCGCCATGACACTCTTTTCGCGTTGAGGAGTCTCTACGGCAACTTCCTTGTCAACAGAATCCACATTCTGAACGGCCATCACATCCTCTTCACTTTCTTCCAAGGAGCTGACAGCAACGGTCAAACGATTGTCGTTTGGCATACACGATACTAAAAACGCCAATAAAAGAGAGGGCAAGTATTTCATTTTCATTAGATTTAATTTTCAATATTTCCTGTAATCATACAAATATAGGATACTTATTTCACAATACATAGAAAAATACTTACTTTGCATCAAAGAATCGTTCAAACTATGAAAATCTCAATTATACAACACGATATTGTCCGCAAGGACTTGAAAGGCAATCTTGACAGAGCGGAACAGTTGATTCTCTCTGCCCAAAAATCGGACTTGTACGTACTTCCCGAAATGTTTTCTACAGGATTCGGCATGAAACCCGAAAAAATAGCAGAAACTTCCGACGGAGAAACACTTAAATGGATGCACCAAATGGCAAAGGTCACCCAAGCAGCCATTGCAGGCAGTGTCGCCATCTACGAGAATGGAAAATACTACAATCGTTTTTATTTCATATATCCCGACGGCAAAGAAATCCATTATGACAAACGCCACTTGTTTTCCTATGCCAAGGAAAACGAGCACTACACTCCGGGCAACGAACGTGTTGTTTTGGAATATAAGGGTGTCCGCATCCTGTTGCAAGTATGCTACGATTTGCGTTTCCCTGTATTTTCGAGAAACTGCAATGATTTCGATTTGATGCTATATACCGCCAACTGGCCCGATGTCCGTCTTGAAGCGTGGGATTTACTGTTGAAAGCACGAGCAGTGGAGAACCAATGCTATGTGGCTGCCGTGAACCGTTGCGGATCTGACCCATCGGGCGAATACAAAGGACACAGCGTTATCCTCGATCCTTTTGGCAAGACTTTGGCACAATGCACACCAGGTGAGAATACTTCAGTCGCCCTTGAACTGGATATGGAAAAACTACAGCAGTTCCGCAAGGATTTCCCAGTGTTGAACGATGCCGATGATTTTGAATTAAAATAGAATTCCTCTTAAAAAAAGACCTCCGCTTATCAATAAACGGAGGTCTCTTTTTTATCTCTATAACTAATTAGGCTTGTTGTTTGGCTTTCTTACTTTTTGCCACTTTTGCATAGACAATCAATGCAAAGGCTGAAATCAAACCGATAGCAGCAAACCAATACCAAATATAGTGTGCATTTGCGCTGGCAGCCTGCCACTCTTCTACGGTAGCAAACAATTTAGGGTCAGGACAATATTTTGACAACAAGACACCCGACAAACCAAATCCCAAGATAGATGACAAGAAGGAATCCAAGTGGCTGAATCCCAAATAAAGACCTTCTTCGCCTTCGGGAGCTTGCAAAGAGAAGTATTCCAAGTAGCGCGGTGAGATGAAACATTCAGACAATGCTTGCAAAACAATACCGGCAATCATCATCACCACAATCGGGTGGAATCCGAACAATTCACCTTCAAACAAGTTGCCTGTTGCCATAATCAAGGCAGACAACGGAATCAAGAACATACCCACAGTAATTGAAGTCAAAGCCTTGCGTTTCGCCATCAACTGAGTGACAAAGTTCACGCAAACCACAACAATAAACGGATTCACATTGGCAATCCATCCCGGTTTTGCCGCATCACCAGCCATACGCAAAACGTATTTCGGCATAGTGGCATATAATTGTTGTTGAATCAACCAGAAACCTGTCACAATCAAAATCAACGCCAACAAACGACCATTAGTGAATACACGTATCAAACCACGACAAACCTCTTTGAGGCTCTTGCCTTCCCCTGCGGTGTGCGTAGTATGAAAGAAAAAGAAAATAGCCACCAAAGCCACCAAGCAGGCAGCTGCCGAGAAGTAGTTGATATATAGATATGCCTGTTCCCCAACTAAATCTCTTAATGGGTCAATGACACTCTTACCTACAAAAGAACCGATATTGACCATCATATAGAAAATCGAATACCCTTTAGCTCGGTTTTCTGAAATGGTTTCACGAGCCACAGAGGCTGAAATTACGGATTTAATGAATGAGCCACCAATCATAATGATAATCATAACAGGCACAATCATATAGCGTTCAGAGCTGAACTGAATACCCTTGAACACAGTTTCCTCACCATACTCAACCAATCCTGCCCCCTCAAGCAAGGTAGGCACCAAAGCCAAAAGAACGTAACCGATAAATAACAGAGAGAAAGCAATCAACATGGCACGACGATAGCCGATTTTATCAGCAATCGCTCCGGTGAACAACGGCAACAAATACAAACCGCCACTAAACAAACCGGAAATCAAACTCGCCTCAATATCAGAAAAGCCAAGAGTGTTTGACAAATACAGGGTAATCACAATGAAAACGGCATAATACGCCATTCTTTCAAATAATTCAGAGGCATTTGCCGTCCAAAATGCTTTTGTAAATTTTACTGCCATAATTGATTTTTTAATGAATGCCAAAATTACAAAAAATTTATGTTTAAGGGTTAGTAGTTTTTGATTATCTTTACACTATGTTACATAGATTCCATCAGGATATTACAGGAATAACACCTCCCGAGTTGTTTACATTCCCTTTTTGCTATTCACCGCATCGTCTTACCGTTTTGGCAAGCGAAGAGGTGAAAAATTATCTTTCGGCAAAAACAGAATGGAGCGACGAAATCGGTGCAGGCAAAATGTTTGGTGTTCTGGTGGTAGAATCACCCGATAAGGAAATTGGCTTTCTTGCCGCCTATTCGGGAAACATTGCAGGCCGCAACGACCATGAATATTTTGTTCCTGCCATCTATGACCTACTCAACCCCAAGGAATATTTCAAGCACGAGGAATCGAACATCACAGCGATTAACCGTTCCATTGCCGACTTGGAACACTCAGCAGAATATGTCGACTTGAAACGTGCGTTGGCTGACAAGGAGACCCGCGGTCAAAACGAGATTACCGCATTCAACCAACATCTGAAAGCGGAAAAGAAGAAACGCAGTGAACTGCGTAAGGGAGAAATCAGCGAAGAACAGCAACAAGCACTCATCAAACAAAGCCAGTTCGAGAAAGCAGAACTGCACCGCATGAAGATGCGCTATGCCACTGAAGTCTCTGAACTGAAAAGCGAGGTAGAAACCTTCAAACAACGCATCGAACAACTGAAGCAAGAACGCAAACAACGTTCAGCCGCCTTACAAGAATGGCTGTTCCGTCAGTTTGTTCTCCTCAACGGCAACGGTGAAAAATCTGACTTGATAGACATATTCAAAGCATACCGCAACGAGTTGCCCCCGGCAGGTTCAGGGGAATGCGCCGCACCGAAACTCTTGCAATATGCCTTCCTGCATCATTACCGACCATTGGCAATGGGGGAATTCTGGTGGGGTGCATCACCAAAAGGAGAAATCCGCAAACATCTGCACTTCTACCCTTCGTGCATCAGCAAGTGTGAACCCATATTACACTTCATGCTGCAAGGAATTGATGTTGAACCCAATCCTCTTGACAAAGCCCCGTCTCAACCGACCGTAAAGATTCTTTATGAAGACAATGCCATTATGGTAGTCAGCAAACCCGAAGGTATGCTGAGTGCCCCGGGAAAAGGAGAAAAGGATTCTGTTCAAGATTTTGCGAAAGCACATATTCCGAATTACGATGGCCCAATGATTGTGCACCGTCTGGATATGCATACTTCGGGAATTTTGGTGATTGCAAAGAACAAGGGCGCCTATCTTTCTCTACAAAAGCAATTCACTGAACGCACGGTCAACAAGAGATACATTGCCCTATTGGAAGGCAATATCGAACCCAACGAAGGCATCGTGAATCTACCGCTATGCCTTAACTATGAAAACCGTCCCCAACAAATGGTGGATTATGAACGAGGTAAAGAAGCCGTTACCCATTACAAAGTGGTGGAGCGCAAAAATGGGATGACTAAGATTGAATTCTATCCCATCACAGGCCGTACCCACCAACTGCGTGTACACGCCGCCCACCAATTAGGACTGAAAGCTCCTATCAAAGGAGATATGCTCTACGGAAAACATGCAGACAGACTGTATCTGCACGCGGAATATATCGAATTCAACCATCCAGAAACCGGGGAAAGAATCAGTTTTACCGACAATGCCCTATTCTAACCGAGAACCAGACTTTTTGCTTAAAAGAATGAGAATTCAAAAAAATATTCAAAATCCTGCAATTAATATATCATTTCAACAACTTTCGCGATAATCCATTTGTTATATCAATAATCTCTCTAAAAAAACAAGTGATATGAACGAAATTTCAAAATTCGACTATACAGAGAAACTCGTACTTCGCAATGAAGTATGCGACATTTACCACTATCCCGAAAAATGCAAATTCGAAACAGTTGTGAACGGCTACACCGCCTATGTTGAGTACACTTTGGACGGACAAGTCATGAATATTATCCACACCATCGTTCCAAAAGAAATTGGTGGACGTGGAATTGCACGCATTTTGGTAGCCGTCTGCTACGAGACTGCTTGCGAACATGGCTTCAAGGTTGAAGCAAGTTGCTCATATGCCAATGTATGGTTGAAAAAAAACATGATGGGGGAATAAGTATTACATAATTTAAAGACAAAAAAGAGAAGGCAACATCGGTAACGACGTTGCTTTTTCATTTTTAGGCACAAAAAAATCAGTCCCTCGGGAAATCCGAAGGACTGAATATTTAAGTCAAAATTAAAATTTCGATTAGTTTCTGCTACCGCCAAAGAATCTCAACAAGTACAAGAACAAGTTGATGAAGTCAAGATACAATGACAAAGCGCCCATTGTCGCAATTTTACCTGAATTTGCACCTCCGTCATAAGCAATCATTTGTTTGATTTTTTGAGTATCCCAAGCTGTCAAACCAATGAAGATGCCCACGCCCAAGAAACTGATTAGATAATCAAATCCCTGACTTTGCATAAACATATTCACAACGATACAGATAATCAAGCCAAACAATGCCATGTAAAGGATTGAGCCGAATTTTGCCAAACTTGTTTTGGTGAAATAGCCGTAAACAGTCATCGCACCGAACACACCGGCAGTGATGAAGAATGTTTTTGCCAAAGCACCCAAGTCGAAGGCAAAGAACAAGAACGACAACACCGCACCATTCAGTATGGAATAACCATAGAACAACAAGGTAGCTACCGAAGTACTGATTTTGTTAATGGCACCGGAAATAACAAACACCATTACCAATTCCAAAATCATTAATCCCCAGAAAAGCAATCTGTTTGTTGCAATGACCATAGCCAAACCACTTGAAGCAGTAAACATAGCAGTCAATGCAGTTACAATCAATGCCAAACACATTTTCATGTAAACACGACGCATTACTTTGTTCAAACTAACCTCAAAAGCCATATCCTGTTGAGGAAAGCCGTATTGATTAAAATTGTTCATATTCAAATTCTATATTAAATAATTGATTTTGTTTTCAAACTTATAATTTATGAAACGATTCTACAACAGAAATGTTCAAGATAATAAGTTAAATAAACTAAACCGAGCTAATTACATTCTTTCAGGAACGTCGATACCCAACATCCAGAATGCACGTTTCACGATTGAACCAACAGTTGCAGAAAGCATCAAACGGAATGCACGTACATTTTCGTTAGATTCACGCAAGATTTGGTAATCGTGGTAGAATTGGTTGTATTCTTTCACCAAGTCGTAAACATAGTTAGCCACCAATGCAGGACTGTAGGTCTTGCCAGCTTCAGCAACAACACCTTCGAAATCTGCCAAACGTTGGATCAAAGAAATTTCCTTATCGCTCAACTCAACACCGTTCACGTCAAATGTCATGGCGATGTTATCAGCAGCAGCCTTGCGCAATACTGATTGGATACGAGCGTAAGTATATTGGATGAAAGGACCTGTATTACCGTTGAAGTCGATTGATTCTTTAGGGTTGAAAGTCATATTCTTGCGAGGGTCAACTTTCAAGATAAAGTATTTCAATGCACCCAAGCCGATGATTGAAGAAATGCGGTTAGCCTCTTCTTGTGAGCATCCGTCCAATTTACCCAATTGAGCAGAAGTTTCTTTAGCCTGATTGACCATTTCGTCCATCAAGTCGTCGGCATCAACTACAGTTCCTTCACGTGATTTCATCTTACCCTCTGGCAATTCAACCATACCATAAGAGAAGTGAACCAAATCCTTACCCCATTTGAATCCCAATTTGTCCAAAAGAAGTGAAAGCACTTGGAAGTGATAGTTTTGTTCGTTACCTACCACATAAATCATCTTGTCGATTGGATAGTCTTGGTAACGCAATTTTGCAGTACCGATATCTTGAGTCATGTAAACAGAAGTACCGTCGCTACGCAATAGCAACTTGTGGTCCAATCCGTCAGCTGTAAGGTCTGCCCAAACTGAATTGTCTTCAGCACGATACATGATACCCTTTTCCAAACCTTCCAATACTTTTTCCTTACCTTCAAGATAAGTATTGCTTTCGTAGTAGATTTTGTCAAAGTCAACGCCTAGGCGTTTATATGTTTCATCGAATCCTGCATATACCCAACTGTTCATTGTGCGCCATAGCGAACGAACTTCTTCGTCACCTGCTTCCCAACGACGTAGCATTTCGCGGGCTTCCTTCATCAATTCAGAGGCAGCTTCAGCTTCCTCTTTTGACATACCCTTAGCTTCAAGTTCTTTCAATTCAGCTTTATAATGTTGGTCGAATGCAACATAAAAGTCACCAATCAAGTGGTCGCCCTTCTTGCCTGTTGATTCCGGAGTTGCACCATTACCCCATTTCTGCCATGCAAGCATTGATTTACAAATATGGATACCACGGTCGTTGACGATGTTGGTTTTTACCACTTTGTAACCGTTAGCCGACATGATACGTGACAAGCTGAAACCTAACAAGTTGTTACGAACGTGACCCAAGTGCAAAGGTTTGTTTGTGTTTGGTGATGAATATTCAATCATTACCAACTCACTGTCTTTGTCTGCTTCCTTGAAGCCAAAATTGTCAACAGAGTGAATGTGTGACAATACATTTACCCAGAAACTTGGTTCAATGGTAATGTTCAAGAAACCTTTAATCACGTTGAATGCCTTAACAGCATCACTGTGTTGTACTAAATATTCACCGATTTCGTTAGCAGTAACTTCTGGTGATTTCTTTGATGCTCGTAGGAACGGGAAAACCACTACAGTTAAATTACCCTCAAATTCCTTCTTTGTAGTTTGAGGAACGATAGATTCAGCCGCAACTTCCAAGCCATACAAGGCTTTCAGTGCATCGGCTACTGCTGATGAAATAATGTTATCAATAGACATCTTCTAAAAACTTATTTTTTTCGTTTAATAATCAATCTAAAGCCCATCAAGGCATTATAATTTGCAAAGATACTGCAAGATAAGGGAATATGAAAGGATTTTACCCATTTTGTACCCCAAAACCGACTCGGTAAGTAGTGAAAAACTCAACAATATAAAAAATCAGCTCGTTTTCAGAGTTTCCTCCTCCAACGAGCCGAAAAGCAATATAACTAAGACTTGATATTTTTAATTTCCAAATTTAATCTCCAAATCATTCATAAGTGAAAGTTCAAGCAAAATGAAACATTTCCTTCAAATTACCATCTCAGGCAGACTGCAAATTCCAGACAAAGAAGTTCAAACTTGCAGAAACTGAAAAAATTGAACATAGAAAAATCGCCAAAGAGAATAGTTCTTTCATAGTAAAACGAAAAGTGTCAATTTGTATTTTTCACTCTACAAATATAAAAATCCCGCTTGATTTTTACAACAAAATCAAGCGGAAAATATGCATTATTTATAAGAATCTGAATAAATCTTGATAACTTCTTTATTGGACAACGGACGTGGGTCGAATCCAAACAATCCCCCCATAGCATTCACTGCATTGTCGGCAAATTTAGGGAAATCCATCGGTGAAATACCATAGTCACTCATCTTCAAATCATCCACACCACATTCCTTCATCAAGAACTCCAAGGCATCGACAAAGTCTGACGGACGTGCACTCTTCTTCTCGGTCATCACCTCGTACATCTTCATATAGCGCTTCATCGTATCATTCTTGAATGTAGTGAAATAAGCCTTGCTAATCATGATTAATCCAGCACCGTGAGGCAATTCAGGATAATAGGCACTCATGGCATGTTCCATAGAATGTTCAGAAATGCAAGTAGAGGTACTTTCCACCATTCCAGCCAGGGTGGCAGCCCAAGCCACTTTAGCACGAGCCTTCAAGTTTGCTCCGTCGTGAACGGCAACAGGCAGGTATTTATACAATATGCGCAATGCTTCAAGCGCATACAAGTCACTGATTGGGGAGGCAACATTTGCAATATATCCTTCAGCAGCATGGAAGAAAGCATCAAAGCCCTGAAACACCGTGAATTTAGGAGGGATACTCAACATCAGTTCTGGATCAACAATTGACAAAGTCGGGAAAGTTCCCTTGCAACCGAAACCTATTTTCTCTTTGGTTTCATCATTGGTCACCACTGTCCAAGGATCAACCTCTGTTCCTGTTCCGGCAGTAGTTGGAATGGCAACAATCGGCAATACTTTCATTACTTTCTTGCCCTTGCCTGTACCACCAACAATGTAATCCCAATAATCGCCATCATTAACAGCCATTATAGCCATGGACTTGGCAGAATCAATCGTACTTCCGCCTCCCAAGCCAATGACAAAGTCGCACTTCTCATCTTTGCAAAGTTGTGCACCTTCCATTACATGACATTTCAATGGGTTGGCTGTAATTTTATCATAAACGACGGCACCGACACCGTTTCGCTTCAATAAATTGCATACACGTTCCAAATATCCATATTTGCGCATAGATGTACCGGAAGAAATGACGACAAGTGCTTTTTTCCCTGGTAGTGAACATTCCCCTAATTTATCCAATTGCCCTGCTCCAAAAATAAGTTGAGTAGGGATATATGCTGAAAACTGCATTTTACTCATAATCTTAAAGTTTTTATTAGTTAGATATTGAATTGTAATCACTTCTTCAAAAATAAATATTTTAATTGTAATTTCCAAACGATTTGTCACAGTAAATCCGATAAATATTACAATTTATATTAAAATAGGCCAATCCAATTTACAACTCAAATTACATTCAGCCTTAAATGTCCATATTGACACTCTGCAAAAGTTGCGAAATCGGGAGACTTGAATTACCTTTGAACCCGAAAATAACGACGTCATAAATTCTAATGGAAATAACAGCACTGATTGAATGGGCTATGGAGCATCTGAGCTATGAGGTGATTTTTATCCTTATGGTCATGGAAAATTCCGTCGTACCATTACCGGCAGAATTGATTGTTACCCCTGCTGCCTATAAAGCAGCCATCGGGGAAATGGATATTTTCGTTCTGATTTTGGTGACAACAATTGGCTCTACGCTCGGAGCTATCATCAACTATCACCTGTCACTTTTCCTAGGTCGTCCGCTCATCCACAAATTTGCTGACAGCAAGTGGGGACATTTGCTTATGCTTAGTAGTAAAAAGATGGAATACGCCGAGAACCTGTTCCGTAAAAACGGCAACTGGTCCACTTTTGTAGGTCGTCTGCTTCCCGCAGGACGACAATTCATCTCCATTCCTGCCGGGTTGGCAAGAATGAACATTGCGGCTTTTATCTTCTATACCACTTTCGGCTCTGCTATCTGGAATTCTGTGTTGTCTGCCGCAGGCTACTTTTTGGCGTATATTCTTCCCCCTGATGAAATAGCATCGACCATCGAATACTACGGCACATGGATAAACGTAGTGTTCTTCTCCATCATCGGTATCCTAATTATAGGAGTGATAGTGAAGAAGCAAATCAAAAAACGCAAACAAAAATCCGGAACTATTTAGGATTCATCGTCACCAAAGGAATCAACATTTCTTCCATGGAAATACCGCCATGTTGGAAAGTTTCCTTATAGTACTGTACGTAATAGTTATAGTTGTTCGGGTAAGCAAAGAAATCATTGTTCATCGTAAACACATAGGTTGATGAAATGTTAGGAGAAGGCAACCCGTAACGTTCTGGTTTCTTTATTTCATAAACTTGTTTTTCGTTATAACTCAAGTTCTTACCCACTTTATAACGTAAGTTGGTATTGGTATTTTTGTCCCCCACTATCTTAATCGGATTATCCACTCGGATAGTACCATGATCTGTGGAAAGAACTACACTCGCCCCACTCTCGGCAATCTTGCGCAACAAGTCGAGTGCCGAAGAATGACGAAACCAAGATTCTGTCAATGAACGGTAAGCGGCATTGTTACAAGCCAACTCACGAATCATCTTGGACTCGGTACGTGCATGTGACAACATATCAATAAAGTTGAATACCACCACGTTCAAATCATATTGATTGAAAGCCTTGAAGTTCTGTACCAACTTTTCACCGAACTGGGATTCGTAAATCTTATTATAAGAAAAAGTATAATTTTTGCGATAACGGTCCAACAATGTCTGAATCAATGGGGATTCGTTCAAGTTCTTTCCTTCTTCGGAATCTTCGTCCACCCACAAATTCGGGAACATCTTTTCAATTTGTACAGGTAACAAACCTGAGAATATGGCATTGCGCGCATATTGGGTAGCCGTTGGCAAAATACTACAATACAAGTCTTCCTCGATATTGAAATATTCAGTAAACATAGGTTTGACAATCTTCCATTGGTCCAAACGGAAGTTATCAATGACAATGAAGAACACCTTCTTTCCTGCATCCAACAACGGCAACACTTTTGTCTTGAAAATTTCGTGGCTCATCAACGGATGGTCTTCGCTGTTCATCCATTTTTCGTAGTTCTTCTTGATGAACTTAGAAAAGGCGAAATTGGCTTCGTTCTTCTGCATCAAAAGCAATTCATCCATATTGGTATCAGTTTGCGCCAGCTCCATTTCCCAGAAAACGAGTTTGCGATAAAGTTCATACCAATCATTGATGTCGTAAGACTCGTTGATTAATTCAGTGATTCTACGGAATTCCTGCTGATAGTCAGCAGTCGCTTTTTGAGAGACCAAGCGTCCGAAATGAAGATTCTTCTTCAAGGACATTAATATCTGATTCGGATTAACGGGCTTAATCAAATAATCGGCAATCTTGTTACCAATAGCCTGATTCATGATGTTTTCCTCTTCACTCTTGGTAATCATGATGACAGGAACATCCGGTTGGTACCGCTTGATTTGCGACAAGGTTTCCAAACCACTCAAACCCGGCATGTTTTCATCGAGAATAACTAAATCGAAGGGCTCCTCTTTAACCTTATCCAAAGCATCACTGCCATTATTTACAGTTTCCACATCATATCCCTTCATTTTTAAGAACATGATATGAGGTTTCAAAAGATCTATTTCATCGTCTGCCCAAAGTATTTTTCCGTTAATCTCCATAATCAAGAATATATAATTGTGTTATTGCAAATTTAACGATAGAATTCTGGATATGCAAAGCCAAATTTGACAACAATTATTTATTTATGTTTTAAAAAGAAAATTAGAACAAAGGATAGGGATATTCCACATCCCAAAGGAACAAGGCATTACCCGGAACGGATGCCCCTGCATCACAGCGATTTTTCTTTTCGATAATCTCGCAGAACTGCTGTTCGGTCAGTTTATGTCGGCCTACATCAACCAACGTACCGACAATGGCACGCACCATATTGCGAAGAAATCGGTCTGCCGAAATGGTAAAAACCAGATAATCGCCATTGACCTCCCACTTGGCATAGTCAATACGGCAATTGTTGGTCATAACATCCGTATGCAATTTGCTGAAACTGGTAAAATCAATATAGCTTCCCAAATGGCTTGCTGCTCGATTCATCGCCTCAACATCAAGTTGGAATCCTGGATACCAGGAAAACGGATAGGCAAATGGAGATCTTTTTGTGGCAATGAAATATTTATAGGTACGTTTCACTGCGTCAAAACGTGCATGCGCATCAGGAGCAACTTCAGTTACCGCATCTACCACAATATCCTTACCTGATAGGCTGTTAATGGCACGTAGAAAACGATAGGAATCCTTTATAGGTTCTTCCAAATCAAAATGCGCCACCATGGTTTTGGCATTCACGCCTGTATCTGTTCGTCCGGCTCCGGTAATTTTAATATCGGAGCGAAGGACCGTGGACAATGCACGCTCCAAAACTTCTTGAACAGAAACAGCGTTTGGCTGCGACTGCCACCCGTGGAAAGGGGCACCATTGTAAGCCAAACGCATGAAATATCTAAAAGCCATTATGGTTTTTCGTTTTTAATCTTTTTCCAAATAGGTGTAACCGTACAATCCAGAACGATAGTTACTTAAGAACTCACGACCTTCTTCCGGTGTGATTTTACCGGATTTCATAGAACGTGTCACCCAAGTTTCTACGTTACGAACCAATTTCTTAGGACTATATTGTACATAGTCCAATACTTCGGCAACTGTTTCACCATCGATGATTTGGTCAATTTCGTAGTGGTCCTCGTAAGTACTGATATGAACGGCATTGGTGTCACCGAACAAGTTGTGCATATCTCCCAAGATTTCCTGATAAGCACCAACAAGGAACACTCCCAAATAATAAGATTCATTGTTTTTCAACGGGTGAATTGGCAATGAATGAGAGATGCCTGTGTGAGAGATAAAGTTAGCCACCTTACCGTCAGAATCACAAGTAATATCCTGAATAGTAGCTGTACGTGTCGGGCGTTCGTCCAATTTGGCAATCGGCATGATTGGGAACATTTGGTCAATTGCCCAAGAGTCAGGCAATGACTGGAACAAAGAGAAGTTGCAGAAATATTTGTCAGGCAACATCTTTGATATTCTCAATTCTTCAGGAACGTGTTTCAATTCTCTCGCCAAATCGTTGACATCGCGAGCCACTGACCAAAACAATTTTTCAATTTGGGCACGAGTCTTCAAGTCAAGCATACCCAAGCTGAACAAGTCAAGCGCCTCCTCTCGAATCTGCAAAGCATCGTGCCAGCTTTCCAACAAACGGGATACGTTCAACTTATCCCAAATATCATAAAGTTCGCGAGCCAATTCGTGCGCATCTTCACCCACTTCTTCGTTATCGTTCCAGATAGGAAGTTGTGTAGTTTCCAATGCTTCGAAAATCAATACAGAGTGATGGGCTGTCAAAGAACGGCCTGATTCAGTAATGATGTTCGGTTGTTTCAAATTGTTTTTTATACAAACATCGACCAAAGCAGAAATAGCATCATTTGCATACTCCTGAATGGAATAGTTCATGCTACTTTCGCTTGCACTACTGCGAGTTCCGTCGTAGTCAACACCCAAGCCACCGCCAATGTCAATGAAATCGATATTGAATCCCATTTTTGACAATTGTACATAGAATTGGGTAGCCTCACGCAATGCGTTTTTAATACGGCGTATTTTGGTGATTTGACTGCCGATATGGAAGTGAATCAACCTCAAGCAGTCTTCCAATTTATTCTTTTGAAGGATTTCAATAGCTTCAAGCAATTCGCTTGAGTTCAAACCGAATTTACTTTGGTCACCTCCCGATTCTTCCCATTTACCGCTACCAGAGCTGGTCAATTTAATGCGGATACCAATGTTCGGACGAACACCGATTTTCTTGGAAAGAGAAGCAATCAAACGCAATTCGTTCAATTTTTCAACGACAAGGAAAATACGGCGGCCCATCTTTTGTGCCAACAAAGCCAATTCGATGTAATTTTCATCTTTATATCCGTTACAGATAATCAAGTTGCTCTCATCGATATTGGTAGCAAGGACAGCATGAAGTTCAGGTTTTGAGCCTGCTTCAAGACCGATATTAAATTTTTTGCCGTGTGTTACAATTTCTTCAACCACCTGGCGCATTTGGTTCACCTTAATCGGATATATGATGAAATTCTGAGCTTCATATTTATATTCTACAGCAGCCTGCTTGAAGCAACGAGATATTTTTTCGATTCTATTGTCCAAAATATCCGGGAAACGCAACAATACTGGAGAGGTGATATCACGTACTTGCAGTTCATCCATCAAGTCTTTCAAATCGACTGAAACTTGACCTTCCTTCGGTGTAACTTGAACATGCCCCTTTTCATTGATAGAAAAATACTTGAGTCCCCAACCATTGATGTTGTATAACTCTGCACTATCTTCAATTCTCCATTTTCTCATTCTTAAACTTGTTTATTTAAAAATTAGCCAAATTATTGTAACATAAAAATTAAGGGTACAAAGATACTAAAAAACAACATATATTTTGCCGTTTCTTAAACAGAATCTACAACTATAAAGCTATAATTATTAAAAAGATGTATGGTATTGCTTGATTTCCTTCTCCAATTGCTTCGCTCGACCGTCGGTCATCTTGTCCATCACCAACCAAAAACGCTCGCTATGATTCATTTCGAGCAAATGGGAAAGTTCATGCAACATGACATAATCGGCAAGATGTTTGGGCAACAACATGATATAGCAGGAAAGGCTTATGGTTTTTAATGAAGAACAACTTCCCCAGCGTGTTTTGGCACTGTTAATTCTAATGGAAGCATATTTCAAGCCGTTCCTCGCAGCCAGTTCAGCTAATCGCGCAGGCAACACTTCAGCCGCCCTACGCTTCAAGATATTCACAATTGCCTTTCTCAAAAATGCCTGTATATCGGGATTTTCAAAATCCGTTTCTTTGGGGCATGCGATGCACCGCTCTCCCGTGGCATGATCCAGGCGGGATTCAAACCTACGACCCTCAACGACACGCAAGGAGATAAAATCAGAATGGAATTCAAAGTCCGTATCAATGAGATGCGAAGGACGGCTCGCCTTCTTTTTCAGCAAATCGGCACGATGCTTTTCAACAATTTCCAACACACTGGAAACTCGCGTAAAATATGGAGCATTGACATAAAGGCCATCGGACTTGATGCGCACAACGACTTGGCGCATTCCCCTACGAGTGGAAATGACAATCTGCCCAAAATCGGCATCCTGCAATATTTTTTGAATCGGCATGATGCAAAGATACAGCATTTCAACGGGGTTCTATGCCCTTAAACGAAAAGAAAATAATTTTCGAACGCAGACAAATATTTAAAAGTTTGCCATATCTGCTTTTTATCATTACTTTTACATTTCCAAATTTTGTGAAGTCAAGATGAATATATTTGAATATACATTTTTCAACAATGCCCTTATCGGTTTAATGCTTATCAGCATTGCATCTGCCATTATCGGGACTTACATTGTTGCCCGCAGATTGATGTTTGTGACCGGTGGTATCACCCATGCCTGCTTCGGCGGTTTGGGATTGGGCTACTACATGGGCATCAACCCGATGATTACCGCAGGAATCTTTGCCGTAGGCTCGGCAACAGGCATTGAATGGCTATCGACAAAAGGCAAGGTACGCGAGGATTCTGCCATATCAGTCTTTTGGGCATTGGGTATGGCTATCGGTGTGATTTTCATTTTCCTAACTCCTGGATATGTACCGGAACTGACCTCGTTCCTTTTCGGTAACATTCTGACAATTTCACAGACAGACTTGATTATTTTTGCAGTCTATTTAGCTGCATTATTGATATTTGCGCTCATCTATTACCGTCCTATCATTGCCTGCGCTTTCGACAAAGACTTCGCTCAAACTATCGGAATGCCTGTAAAAACCATCAACTTTATTATGATGATTTTTACCGCTATCTGTATCGTTTTAACCTTGAAACTTATCGGTATCATGCTATTGATGTCGTTGTTCTCCATCCCCCAAATGATTGCAGAAACCTTCACTCCGAGAATCCATAGAATTTCCATTATTGCATCGTCTGTCAGCCTGATTTGTTCAGTGGCAGGACTGTTTATTTCATACTATTCAGAAATCCCGGCATCGGCAACTATCGTATTGACCTTAATTTTGGCGTACGGAATTGCCAAAGGTTTGAAGAAAGTTTGCATGAAACGAGCCTAATTTCAGCAATAAATCAGGGAAAATCACGTTAATTATTAATGGCAAAAAGAAAAAATTTGAAACGACTATATATATATTTAACTATCTTCTTGGCAATGTTTTTAGGGCTACAATCCTGTAGCACAAAGAAAAACACTGCGGCTTCACGTCGTTTCCAGGCTTTCACCACACGATATAATGTCTACTTCAATGGCGAAGAACATTACAAGGAACAAGTAAAAAAAATGGTGGAAGACTATGAAGACGACTTTTCAGGATTGATATATATCCACCCGGCAGAAGCCTATGCCGATCCTAAATCACCACAACCTACTTCTGATTTTGAACGCACCATCGAAAAGATGCAGAAAGCCATTGCCTTGCACTCTATCCAAAAGCGTCCGAAAAAAGACAGGAGCAAGATGAAAAACCCGAAATACAGAGCTTTCTTGAAACGTAGTGAATACAACCCATTTCTGCACAACGCATGGAGACTGATGGGTGAGGCTCAATATCTAAAAGGAGATTTCCTAGGCTCTGCGTCCACCTTCATGTACATTGAACGCCATTTCACCTGGTTGCCAAAATTAATCACCGAATCAAAATTATGGCAATTGCAATGTTATTGTGCATTGGGTTGGGTGAATGAAGCTGAAAATGTGGTCAGTCGCATCAAAGAGGAGGAACTGGTCAACGGCGACTTGAAACGCATGTATTATACAGCCATGGGTAATTTCTATGTCAAGAGCAAGAAATACGACAAGGCTATTCCCCTATTGAAATTGGCAGCCGACAAGACTTCGGGAAGAAATAAAAATCGTATCAACTTCTTATTGGGACAAGTTTACGAAAGTATCGGAGACAACGGCAATGCCTACAAATGCTTCAAGAGTGTTGCCAAATCATCCCACACCAGCTATCGTGCACAATTCAACGCTCGAATCAAACAAACTGAAGTTTTCCAAGGCTCAAACATTGAGTCAGAAATCAAGTCATTGCACCGCATGACTCGTTTGGACAGGAACAAGGATTATCTGGACCAAATCTATTACGCCATCGGCAATCTTTACATGACTCGTCGAGACACCACAAAAGCAATTGAGAATTACATACTTGCCAACGAAAAGAGCACACGCAACGGATTGGACAAAGCCATTAACCAAATCACGTTAGGCGGCTTGTATTTTGACCAATTCAAATACGACAAGGCACAGCCTTGCTATTCTGAAGGTGTAACCCAATTACCCGAAGATTATCCTAATTACAAGATGATTAAACGCCGTTCCGATGTATTGGACGAACTGGCTATTTATTCACAGAATGTCACTTTACAGGATTCTCTATTGAAACTTTCGAAACTTTCACCGGAAGAACAGAAGAAAGTGGCTCAAAGACTGGTGGACGAATTAAAGAAAAAGGAAAAGGAACAAGCTGACGAAGCCCGCCGCCAAGAGCATTTAGCAAATGCGGAAGTCCAAGGCAACAAATTGCAATCCAACACACAAACCTATACCCTCAATACCGACAAGTCTTGGTATTTCTACAATACCGCAACCAAAAATGCCGGCAAGACCCAATTCCAAAAACGTTGGGGTAGCAGAAAGTTGGAAGATAACTGGCGCCGTGTAAACAAGTCATCCTTCTCAATGTCTGATTTCGAGGAAACGAACTATGAAGAAGATAAAGAAGAAAAGGTCATGACCGATTCGTTAGGCAACATTCTTTCCGAAGAACAAATAGCAGATCTCAAAAAGAAAGAAGAACAAGCCTCACACGAACAAGACCCGCACTTCATTGAATATTATTTGGTGCAAATACCTAAAACAGAGGAAGAAATCACCAATTCACACAATATTATCCAAGAAGGATTGTTCAACATGGGAATTATCCTAAAAGACAAGTTGGAAGACGTGGCAGCAGCTGAAAAAGCATTTAACGACTTGGGAAGCCGTTATCCGGACAATATCTATCGTTTAGATTGCTACTATAATATGTATTTAATGCATATCCGCTATGGCAATAACTCCGAAGCTGAAATTTATCGTCAAAAGATATTGGCTAACTTTGCTGACTCAAAATACGGCAAGGCGCTTGCAGATCCAAACTACGTACAGAATTTGCGTAACATGGAGGCTGTTCAAGAGGAAATATATACCGAAACTTATAAGAATTACTTGAACAATGACAATAAAAAGGTACACCAGTCATATAAAGATATGATGAACCGTTTCCCATTGTCCAAAATTATGCCGAAGTTCTTGTTCTTGCATGCAATGTCTTATTTGACGGAACAAGACTATGAAAACTTCAAATTGACTTTGATAGAGCTTTTGGGCAGATACCCAGAAACGGACTTGACACCACTTGTTTCTTCCATCTTGAAGGACTTGACAAAAGGCCGCAAGCCGAACGAAGGTTCTTCTAATGTAAGAGGTATGCTTTGGTCTATCCAATTGTCAAACGACAGCACCGCACAAAAGGCAGGTTCTGTTGCAGTATTCGACCCTTCGAAAGAAGGCGAGCACATTTGCCTATTGACCTTCCCGACAGATAGTGTTTCTTCCAACCGACTTATCTTCAACGTGGCAAGACACAACTTTACCACTTACTCGGTTAGAGACTTCGACATCGAGAAACTCAAATTCGACAGATTGGGCATTGTTGTAGTGAAAGGCTTTACAAGTTTGAATGACGTCATGCAATACCACAAACAATTGCTTGACGACCCACAAATGGAAATGTCTGACAAAATTAGGCCTGTATTCATCAGCAAGAAGAACTGGGATATTCTCATCCGAGAAGGTCGTTCATTCAGTGAATATTTCAATTTTTTGGAAGAACAAGCGATGGATTCCGTGGAAGAAAAAATCGCAGAAGCAGAAGAGGAAATTTGGGAAGAAGAAGGCGAAATAACAGAATAGTATGAGACTCTATCATCTGGCATTCATCATTCTGCTTTTAGGTTGCACATTCAGTTGCAACAAGTCAGAAAAGGCACAAGAAACCAATGCAACAGAGCAAGCTATCCAGCATAGCATCAAGGAGATAAACAGACTGATTCAATCCAAGAATTGGGAGAAAGCAAGAATGGTTGCCGAGACCACAAGCGATGCCTATTTTCAGAACATGACCGCCATAGAATCAGCCCAAATGGTGTTAATTTATATACAACTTTTGCCTGAGCCTCAATTGGATACGAATTTCGAAAAGTATTATCTTTATGCAAAAAGGATCATTCAATTCAATGATTTAGCCATGACATCCAATGCGGAACTGATAAAAAATTATTATATTTCAAAAGGTGTGGAAAACATCATTCAGGAAACTTACGAAAGTGCGCAATACATCGTTACAGCGAAAAACAAAGCCGGGAAAGACAGCACATATATCCAAATAAAAACAGCCCATTAAATCTAAAATTAACAAGTCTTACAGCAGAATGATAAAACTTATTGTTTTATATCATTTTTTACATTATCTTTGTATGAATAAATACTCATTCTGAGATAGAGTGATGTATCTACAAACTATTAATTATAAGGATTTTATTTTAAATAATCGATTTATTAAGTTAAATCGGTGACCCCAAATAATGCCCATACACCAAACACATTTAACCAAAATGAGACATGTAATTTCTTCCATAATAGCCGTGTTTGCATTAATAAGCATATCTTCCTGTGGCACAACGAAAGAAGTAACTTATCTTCAAGACTTAGATCAAATCGAAGATAATATCATCCAACTCGATAAAAGTATAAAGATTCAACCGAAGGACCAATTGACCATCACCGTCTCTTGTCAAGACAAGGAATTTTCAGCCATGTTTAATTTACCGGTGGTTACCTATCAAGGAAATTCAGAAATTACCGGTGATGGAGGTGCATCACAACGGAATCTCCACTATTCCGTTGATGAAGATGGTATGATTGAATTCCCGATTTTAGGCAAAATTCATGCAGCTGGACTAAATCGTTGGGAATTACAAAACAAAATCAAACAAGATATTATCAAGCGAAAACTTTTGAAAGATTTGGTGGTAACTGTTGAATTTGCCAACTTCAAGATTTCAGTACTGGGAGAAGTTACCAATCCTGGCTCTTACAAGATCAACGGTGATAAAGTAACCATTCTGGAAGCCATTAGTTTGGCAAAAGATTTAACTATATACGGCAGACGAGACCAAGTATATGTGATTCGCGAAGAAAACAATGAACGAACCACTTATAAAGCGGACTTACGCTCTACCAATTTATTCAAATCCCCTGTTTATTATCTACAACAAAACGATATTGTCTATGTACAACCGAACAAGGTCCGTGCAGGACAATCCAACATCAATGAAAACAATTTGAAATCCGTCAGCCTTTGGATTTCAGTTGCATCTTTACTTTCATCTGTTGCCGTACTAGTCGCTACAATAGTTGATAATAAAAACAATTAAACAGAAAACTATTTTTATGGAAAATACAGAATACCAATCAGAAGAAAACAGCCAATTTGACATTAAAATCAAAGATATCATTGAATGGACTTTAGCTAATAAGATTCAAATTTGCCTCTGCATTTTTATCTGCGTCTTAATTGGCTTATTTTATGCGTATAAAACGTCGCCGACTTATCTTCGTTCATCAACGGTGATGCTACGAAGTGATACTCAGGGGAATTCTCAAATCGGAGAATTAGCAGCTTTTGCAGACTTGGGTATGATGAGTACAAGCTTGGATATCTACAATGAAATTGAAGCATTTAGATCTCCATCATTGATGTTGCAAGTCGTTGAACGCCTTAACCTCAACATCAAATATAGCAAAAAGAATTGGTTTGGAAGAGTTACAGACCTTTACAAAAATTCGCCCATTGAGATTGACATCAAATCAATTGCAGAACTTGAAGATCAAGCAATTAACAGTTTTTCTTTCAACGTAAAAAAGAAAGATGACACCATAGTTGCTTACAAATTCATTGCTAACAAAAAAGATATTGATGTAGAGCCTATTCAATTAAACATTGGCAAGGAAACCCCAACTCCTGTCGGTGTTATCGTTGCTAAAACGACTCCGATATTCTCCAATGATTTTGAAGAGCCAATCACAATTTCATACGGGACTGTGGAAAATGTAGGTAAAGCATTCTCGAGCCGATTCAAAGCGAACATGGCGGACAAGTATTCCACAGTATTGACTTTTGAGTTTGTTGATACTTCTATCAAACGCGCGGAAGATGTATTGAATACATTACTTGACATCTACAACGAAGAATGGAAAGAATACATGGACATGTCTGTCAATAATACCTCTAAATTCATCAACGAACGCTTGGAAGTTATTGAAGAAGAATTGGGTTTAGTGGATAAAGACATTGAACGCTTCAAGAGTAGCAACCAATTAATTGACATTAAAGTTGAAACTGCACAAATCACAGAAGCATCTTCAAACTTCAATGAAAAATCATTTGCGGCAAACAATCAATTAAGCATAGCTGAATACATTCAAGACTATCTTTCTGACAAAAGCAAACAATTTGATTTGCTTCCTTCAAATTCTGGCATCGAAAGCAATCATATCGAACAACAGATTTCAGAATACAACAAGTTAATTTTGGACAGACAACGTCTTTTGAGCAATAGCAGTGACAAGAACCCTTTGATTATTGGATTGAATGACCAAATTGCCATGTTGAGAACAACAATCATCCGATCAATTGACAATCTAATCAATACTTTGAAAATTGAGATTGCAAAAATTGATACGGAAGAAAGACAAATCAGCAATCGCATTTCTTCAAATCCTGGCAAAATCAGAGAATTGGTTCAAATTGAACGCCAACAAAAGATAAAAGAGCAACTATACTTGTACTTGTTACAAAAACGAGAAGAAAGCGAACTATCAGCGAACTTGGTAGTAAACAATACACGTGTGTTAAAACCAGCGATGGGCAACTCTACACCAATTGCCCCAAACAAAGCCATGATTCTTATCATCTCTTTGGCAGCCGGGTTAGTAATACCCTATGGTTATATGTTCTTGTCATTCCACATGAACAATACAATCAGAGGACGTAAAGATGCAGAAACGACCAACATACCTATCGTTGGCGAGATCCCATTCATCGGGAAAGTGACTTCTTTATCAAGAATCAAGAAATTCTTGAAAAGAGAAGAGGACACACTTCCTCAAATTCTTGTCAAAGCAAGAAGTCGTAACGTCATCAATGAAGCCTTCCGTTTGTTAAGGACTAACTTGGATTTCATGATGATCAATGACAAAGAGACTCCAGTGGTAATGATTACTTCATTCCATGTCAGCAGTGGGAAATCATTCACTTCATTGAACTTGGCAGCAAGTATCGCCATCAAAGGCAAGAAAGCGATAATCATCGACTTGGATATCCGCAAGGGAACAGTCAGCAACACAGTAGGAAAAACCTCTATTGGTGTCGTCAATTATCTAAATGGACAAGCAGACATTGATGAAATCGTGAAACACAACATCAATGGCATTGAAAACCTAAGTGTCATCACAACAGGGACACTGCCTCCAAATCCTGCTGAATTGCTGCTAAGTCACAGACTTGAAGAATTAATTGCAGAATTGCAAAAACAATATGACTATATCTTCATAGACTGTCCTCCTATTGGAATTGTCGCAGATACAACCATCATTTCCCGCGTGGCAACACGCACAATCTTTGCAATGCGTGTAGGACTGTTTGACCGCAACCTATTACCTGAACTTGAACGAATTTATAAGGAAAACCAATTTCCTAACATGTGCTTGTTAGTCAATGGATGCAAATCATATGGCTACGGCTACGGACATGGTTATGGTGAAACTGACAAATAATGTTCGGACTATTCAAAAAGAAACTGGACGGAAGTGAAGTCCTTAAAGGACTTACCGACAGACACAGTCACCTTCTCCCCGGAGTGGATGATGGTTTCAAGAAAATAGAAGACACTCTTAAAGCTCTAGAAATCATGGAGCATGCAGGTGTCAGTGATGTGTGGTTCACTCCTCACATTATGGAAGATGTACCCAACAAACCGGATGATTTACGCAGACGATTTGAAGACGTGAAGAAAATCTACAAAGGCGGTTTGACTCTACATCTTGCAGCTGAGCATATGCTCGACAATCTTTTCATCAAGCGTTTGGCAAATAGCGAATTGCTAACAATGGAAGACAACATGCTACTTGTCGAGACCTCCTACTATAATCCACCGATGGAATTTGACGGATTATTGGGAGACATCATGAACAAAGGCTATCGTCCTCTATTGGCACATCCTGAAAGATATAAATATATGGATTTTGCCAAATACAAGGAACTAAAGAATCGTGGCATCAAATTCCAAATGAACTTAGGTTCAATTGCCGGAGGCTATGGAGAAGAAGCCAGAGTTAAGGCTGAAAAACTTTTAAAACTAGGATACTATGATTTCGCAGGAAGTGATATACATAGTATCAAACACCTTAACAATATCTACAACACTCCTATCAAGAAATCAGTATTGAAAAGAGTGATGCAAATTAGTCAAAACCAATAACAGACAAAACTTAATATGAATATAGCAATTGTTGGAACAGGTTATGTTGGATTAGTTTCCGGTACTTGTTTCTCAGAAATGGGTATTAATGTCACCTGCGTGGATGTCAACAAAGAAAAGATTGAGAAACTCCAACAAGGTATCATTCCTATTTATGAACCAGGATTGGACGAACTTGTTCTAAAGAACGTCAAAGCCGGTCGATTACATTTTACCACAGACTTGGCAGCCGTACTTAATGACATGGAAGTTGTATTCAGCGCTGTAGGTACACCTCCTGATGAAGATGGTTCTGCCGATTTGAAATATGTTTTGGAAGTCGCCAGAACTATCGGTAAAAACATGAACAAATACTTGGTTGTTGTAACTAAAAGTACTGTTCCTGTAGGTACCGCAAAGAAAGTCAAGGCTGCCATAAATGAAGAATTAAGCAAGCGCAATGTAACCGTTGAATTTGATATAGCATCCAACCCTGAATTTTTGAAAGAAGGAGCTGCCATTAACGACTTCATGTCTCCTGACCGTGTCGTTGTAGGTGTGGAAAGTGAAAAGGCCAAAACAATTATGGCCAGACTTTACAAGCCATTTCTTTTGAGAGGCGATAGAATTATTTTCACTGACATTCCAAGCGCAGAAATGATTAAATATGCCGCAAACTCCATGCTTGCGACCCGTATTTCATTCATGAATGAAATTGCCAACCTTTGTGATTTGGTGGGCGCAGACGTAAACATGGTACGCAAGGGAATCGGGTCAGACACTCGTATTGGTCGTAAATTCCTTTATGCGGGATGCGGATATGGAGGAAGTTGCTTTCCGAAAGACGTAAAGGCTCTAATCAAGACAGCCGAACAAAACGGTTACGAGATGGATCTTTTAAAATCTGTTGAAAAAGTCAACGAGCAACAAAAATCAATTCTTTTCAAGAAACTTCTAAAGCACTACAACGGTAATATTAAAGGCAAAACAATTGCCATTTGGGGACTTTCTTTCAAGCCTGAGACAGACGATATGAGAGAAGCTCCTGCATTGGTTTTAATTGACAAATTATTAAATGCAGGATGTACAGTCCGTGTTTACGACCCTATCGCAATGGATGAATGCCGCCGCCGAATTGGAGACAGTGTTATCTATTGCAAGGACATGTATGAAGCAGCAAACGGCGCTGATGCCATCATGCTTGTTACTGAATGGAAAGAATTCCGCTTACCAAGCTGGAATGTACTGGATAAGATTATGACAGACAAAGTTGTTCTTGACGGTCGTAACATTTATGACCGTAATGAATTGGATGAGAACAATTTCTCCTATTACAAAATAGGATAGTTACTAATTCATTACCAACCCTTCTGAAATTTTCTCTACCCATAGACCTTCTAATTTTTTTGATATAATTGTCACCTACAATAAATCAAAAATTAGAAGTGATAAGATTTTGTACAGTAATTAGGAAGACAATCTTTGGGAAGTAAGTTTCCTTTAGTTAAGCAAGTCGTGCGATACTTGTCACACTCAAAGACAACAAGGTTTTCAGTTTGACTATTCTAGTAAACGTCCAATTCTCCGCCTTGACCTGAATGCTTGACCTACATACCTTTGGCCTAAAATCAAAACAACAGATTATTATGGCTAAAGAAAAAGTAAACTATCAGGAGGTCTATGATCTCTACCAGTTGTGCAGCGAGGTTAAAGACTTAAAAGAATTTTGTGCAGAGTATGGTGTTAACTATAGCAAGTTTATGAACTGGCAGCGTCACCAGCTTTGGAATGAAAAGTTAGGAAAGACAATCGAGGTCAAACAACCTATGACCGCCAAGGTTCAGATAACCGGCAAGCCCTGTAACTCTCCTACGGTTGATATGGAAGTACAGGTTCCCGAAGGTGAGCCTGCCACCATCAAGTGGGTAAAGCTTCAGCTCACAAGCGGGGCCACCCTGTTCTTGAGAAATACGAATGTGTTGGACCTGAGCCTTCTGCTCAATAAAATGATCGGATAGTATGCTGGGTCTAAGTGCTAATCTCAATTATTACCTTTTCAATGGCAACGTTGACATGCGAAAAGGTATCTTCCGATTGTGTGAATCCATACGTACGGAGTTGTCCCTGGACCCCAGTGATGCGTCAAACGTGTATATGTTCATGTCCAAGAACCGTAAGGTGGTAAAAATATTACATTACGAACGAGGATTCTATGTGCTCTACGAAAAGAAACCCGTCATGGGGCGTTTTAAGAAGCCTGTATTCGACGAAGTCTCCAAATGCTATCAAATAAGATGGTCAGACATGGCTTATTTAACTGAGAGTATCGTAGTGGATAAGATGCATGTCGGAGAGCTAAACGAGTGATATTAATATATTAATAATCAATTATTTAAGTTGTATTATATAGTAAAAAGACTTGCGTAATTGTGAGATTTTTCGTATCTTTATATCATGTTAGATGAAAGAGCATACGAACTTCTTACCTCACAATTAGGTATTGCCAATGAGGAAAAGGCAGCACTCCGCAAACAACTTGAACTGTTGACTGCGGAATTTAAAAACATGTCTTCTTCTCATGAGGAAGAGGTGGATATGCTCAAAGAGAACATAGCGGCACTCAAGGAATCAGTAGACGGTTTGAATGTTACTATTGGTATCCAAACCAAAATGATTGAAACAAAAGATACTGCTATAGAGGCTTTAAACCTTCGGATTAAGGAACTTCTGGATGAGAATAAAGGACTTGAAGACCAGGTCAGAAATGGACGCAAACATCGCTTTGCTCGTTCATCGGAACAGACCCGTCTGCTGAATAATCGTGGGGTTGATACCATAGCTCAGGGTAAGGCCGACTTTGATGGTTCTAAAATAGAGAGCTCTTCTGATAAAGAAGATAAGGAAGACGAAGACGGCTCGCCCAAGGCTTCCTTAGGGAAGCCTAAAACAAAGACGGGTGCCGAGAAAAGACCTCGTTCACCCAAGAAGAAAACCAAGGTTGACAAGACTGTGGTTCATGAAGTGGACAGCTACTATAATCTCCCCGAAGGAGCAAGGTTCATGTATCGTGAAGGTAAGATGGATGTTACATGTTACAGGGTTATCGAACACGTCAAGGCCTATAACGTGGAGCATATCTATAAAGTGGCAAGAGTACAGCTTGCAGACGGATCGTTTGTTAATACAATGAAACATCCGCTAGGCAGGCTGGGAGGAATCTTTTCTCCGACGCTGCTTGCTCAGATTATTGGCTGGAAGTATGCCTATCATCTGCCGCTGAACCGCATAAGGAAACTACTGGCAGACCAGGGAATACACATAGGAAAGTCCACAATAAATAAATATATCCAGGACGGAATGACCCAGATCCGTTTGTTTATAGAGGCTCCCTTCAAGAAGTCCGTGCAGGATACCAACTATCTGATGATTGACAAAACCACTGAACTGGTCGGAGTAAAGGATGAAGATACGGCATCAAAAGCTTATAAGAAGAAATACCTCTGGGCCTTTTTTGCTAAACTGAAGAAAATGGTATACTACGTTTACGAAAAGGGCAGCAGAGGCGGTAAGATAGTCAAAGACGTCCTGGAAGGATTTAAAGGGGCAATATCAACAGATGGTTATGTGGGGTATCAGATCTTCGATGATGATGCAAGATATCCGGATATCATGCATGTTGGCTGCTGGACACACACAAGGCGTCTTTTTGTGGAAGCAGTAGAATCTGATCGGAGGGCCATGGACATGATACTTCTGATTGCAGAATTGTTTACTACGGCAGATACTCATAGGTTGTTGGAACTATCTCCTAAGCAACTTGAAGAGCTGCGGAAGCATGATTTTGGCATTATCCTCGGTAAGATAAAGACTCTGGCAAGGAAGTTCGAAAAAGATACGCAGCTTATGGCAAACCCTCTAATGGCAAAGGCTGTCAACTATATGCTGAATCAGTGGAAGTCATTAGAAAATATAACGAAATGCGGCTATGCAGAAATCTCCAACAATCTCTGCGAACAGCGAATGAAGACAGTCAAACTGAATCTGAAGAACTGTCAGAACATAGGCAGTGAAGAAGCGGCAAAGAATGCAGCCTTCATGTTCTCGATTACAGAGAGCTGTTCACTGAATGGAGTCAACCCCGTAGATTATATAAAGCATCTGCTGGACTGTATCTGCAACAACTCAAAACAGGATAAGACCTCACTTTTACCCTGTTTTTACAAGTCAGAATGTTAAAAACAAAATATATTAATTATGCGCAATAATTTTATCGGCTGAAAATCAGTCGATAAAATAGTAGTGCAGATAAATGGACGTTTACACTATTCTAACCAAGATTCACGCCTATAAGCGCATCAAGGAACCAATCATTACAATGATGAACGGTGATGGCAACAAAATTAAATTACTACAGAAGTTAGCTCTCTCAGCAAAGAAGAACCAAAAGAACTTGGAGAGAATGAATACACATATTGTGAAAAAATTTCAATTTCACTAAACCGATCAATAAAGTGTATAATACCTTAAAAGGAATACATTTAAAAGAAGTATTTTAAGCATGAAAATAACTATAATTGGAGGAAGTGGATTTATCGGAACTCGATTGATTAATCTACTAAAGGATGAAAAAATATATGAACTGCAAAATATAGATCTAAAAACCAGCCTTTTCTTTAACGACATCACTGAAATTGGAGATGTACGAGACCAGAAATTGTTGAAAAAGCAACTAAAAGGTACTGATTTAGTAGTGCTCCTTGCAGCACAGCATAAGGATAATATAACCCCAATATCACTATACTACGACACCAACGTTACCGGGCTGAAAAACACACTAAAGGCCATGAACAAAAACGGCATCAAGCGTTTGGTCTATTTCTCGTCGGTTTCGGTTTATGGCATTAACAAGCATAATCCAAACGAGGAGGACGAGAAAACTCCATTCAATCATTACGGTAAATCCAAGTGGATGGCAGAATTGGCATTGGCGGAATGGTTCACCAACCACCAAGACTGGAACATCAATGTGATTCGTCCTACTGTGATTTTCGGGGAACGCAATCGTGGAAATGTCTATAATCTCCTTCACCAAATCTCCACACGCCATTTCTTGATGGTGGGCAAGGGTAATAACAAAAAGTCAATGGCCTACGTGGGCAATGTAGTTTCTTTCGTGAAATTCGTAATTGAGCACTACACCAACGGATATGCCATTTTCAACTATGTAGACAAACCCGATTTCACCATGAACCAATTAGTGCAAACCGTTGAAAAGGTTTTGAAAAAACGTATCCCTGCCGTTCACTTTCCTTATTGGTTAGGAATGTTCGGAGGTTATTGTTTCGATGCCTGTACATGGATTACTCGCAGGAAATTGCCAATTAGTTCAGTTCGCGTGAAGAAATTCTGTGCAACGACTGAGTTCGATGCTTCCAAAATGCAAGCGACAGGATTCCAACCGCCTTATACTTTGCAGGAAGGCTTGGCTCGAACCTTGGAATTTGAATTTGTCCATCCACGCACGGACGACATTACTTTCAAGTCTGAATAAGAGCAATATATCTCACCATATAGAGGATGTATCATTGATTTGATACATCCTTTTTTATTGCTCGTTTTTCATCTCTCTCCGCAATGCCTCTTCTATTTTTGCAAGAAAAAAATTTATGATAGAATTCATTTCCCATGAAATCACAACACGTGCGATATATATCATCACCGTTGTTGCCATTGAATATGTTGCTGTCCTTTTCTCCGTACTTGCCGACTTGGTTTCAGGCATACGCAAAGCCAGAAAACGCGGTGAGGCAACCAAGAGTAAGGCCCTGCGCAGAACTGTAGATAAACTCGCACGCTATTACAACGTGCTAATTGTGCTCACGGTCGTTGATGCCATGACCATCGTCGGAATTCTCTATATGCGACAAGTAGAAGGTTTCGACCTGCCTACTATCCCCCTATTCACCCTCCTCGGCGCAATCGGCATGGCTATTATAGAAGTAAAAAGTATCTTCGAAAAGAGTGATGAGAAAGACAAGGAGAACTTACGGGAGATTACCGAAATCCTTGAAAATCTCTATGAAAATGAGAAACTGAAAAGCATTATCAAAACCCTTAAAAAACACAACCCATGAAGCATTTCAAAATTGAAGAATTTATCCATTCAGCGACAGCAACACAATTTCACATCAACAACACCCCTTCTGCCAAAATCATCCAAAACATCGAGATACTCATTGAAAAAGTATTGTCTCCTGCCCGTGAACGATACGGCAAACCTATTTATATCAATAGCGGCTATCGCTGTCCTGAGTTAAACCAACGCGTGGGTGGTGCAAAGCATTCCTATCATCTGCAAGGACGCGCCGCCGACCTCAATACACGATGCGGTGAGAACCAGATTCTATTCGATATACTGAAAACATTGCCTCACAAAGAGTTGATTTGGGAACAATCCAGCAAATGGATTCACGTGGCATATTGACCCAAGAAACACAAGTAATTGTGTTTTTTTTATTATCTTTACATAAAGAATTTGTTCGGTATGAATTACAATATCACATTCACCCAACCATACGCCATTTCGGTTGCGCTCCCTGCATCCAAGAGTTTGAGCAACAGGATGCTCATTCTAAATGCCTTGTCGGGCAATGCAGGCCAATTAAGCAATATTGCAGACTGCAACGATACCAACGCCATGCTTAATGCCCTTGGGAACAAGGGTCAACACATTGACATCGGTGCTGCGGGAACAGCTATGCGCTTTCTGACCGCCTACTATGCGTGCCAGTTGGGAAAAGATATTATCATAGACGGTTCTGAACGTATGCGCCACCGTCCTATCGGTGTTTTGGTCAATGCCTTGCGCCAATGCGGAGCAGAGATCTACTATGAAGGCGAAGAAGGCTTTCCTCCGTTGCACATCAAAGGAAAGACGTTGAATCCCCCTGTAAAATTGCAGATTCCTGCCAACATCAGTTCTCAATACATTTCGGCATTGATGATGATTGCCCCTGTCATGGGAAACGACATGAACATTGAGCTGACAGGCGAATTGGTATCACGTCCCTATATCGAAATGACCGCTTCATTGATGCGCTCATTTGGTGCAACGATTGACTTTACGAACCAACTCATTTCTATCCGCAAAGGCTGTTACAAAAAGACTGACTGCATCGTAGAAAGCGACTGGTCAGCAGCAAGCTACTGGTATGAAATAAAAGCTCTGCTCCCCGATTGCAACATTAAATTACTTGGTCTTCATCGCAACAGTTTGCAGGGAGACAATGCTGTGGCTAAATATTTTGAGAGTTTTGGTGTTATCTCAGAATTCACAGAGGATGGAGTTATCCTTCATTCCAATCCAAGTTCAAAAGCAGAAAGAATAGCGTTTAATCTATCCAAACAACCCGATTTGACTCAGACCATTGTAGCTACCTCGTGTCTGCTAGGAATCCCATTCAATATAAAAGGATTGTCCACACTGAAAATCAAGGAAACAGACCGCATTGAGGCATTAAAAACAGAATTACACAAATTAGGCTTTGCCATCGAAGGAGACAACGACTCTATGCAATGGAACGGCAAACGCATCCAGGCAGACAAGGCCATTGAAATCAACACCTACGACGACCACCGTATGGCCATGTCCCTTGCCCCTGTGTCTATTCTATTTCCAAACTTGACAATCAAGGATATTGAAGTAGTCAAAAAATCCTATCCCGATTACTGGAAACACATTTCCGCTATCGGATTTAAATTAAATGAGACAAAATGAAAGGAGCATTAATCATATTAGCCATCACTGTTGCGACAGGACTTGTGCTTTATATTTTCCACAAAATCGGAGAAAAAAAAGAAGCCAAGAAAAATGAAGGCAAGATTATCAAAACGACACCTATTGAAAATAATGGTGAACCCGAAGAAGGGTGTTGCGGTATGCACATCATCTGCGAGAAAGATTCGTTGTTAAGCGGAGTTTCTTCCAAGATAGAATATTACGATGACGAAGACCTCGACCAATATGCAGGCTTTGATGCCGACAGCTATACCGACGAACAAATCGAAGAATTCAGAGACGTGCTTTTCACGTTGCTACCTGAAGATATAGCCGGTTGGGCACGCTCTTTGCAATTAAGAGGGATTACCCTACCGGCTATAGTAAAAGATGAATTATTGCTTATCGTGCAGGAAGAACGTGCACGACTTGACAATGCAGCAAAAAATTAATTTTCAGGGAAAGTAAGAGTCATGGTTCTTGTACCGTCCTCTTCTTCTTTCAATTCCACTTTAACGGTGTCAAGCGGAAGTAGTTCCTCCACTCTTTCCGGCCATTCAATCAAACAAACAGCACCTGAATCGAAATAGTCTTCAGCCCCTATATCATAGGCTTCTTCCACATTTTCCAATCTATAGCAGTCAAAGTGGTAAATCAATTCAGCGGTTGAATCTGAACGGTATTCATTAATGATAGAAAAAGAAGGTGAGTTAGTAATATCCTCAACACCAAGTTCTTCGCAAAGCGCATTGATGAAAGTTGTTTTACCTGCACCCATTTCTCCGTAAAAAGCAAAAACAGTGTAGTCACCCATTTCTGCTATAAACTCACGAGCCACCTCGTGAATTGAGTCCAATGAATTTATTTTTAGGGTTTTCATAAGTCGCATTCTCTTTTTATTCATCGCAAAAATACGCAATTTTGAATAATAAATTGTCAATTTTACGAATTAATTCGGCAAAAAGTATAGAACGAGAAAATCCTATTTTTTTATAAAGAGAAAATAAATAACTTTACATCCCAAAACAGACAATTTTATGAAGAAAAAAATCTACACAATCACTATTATTGCCATAATGGCGTTCATCGCATTTCCATCTACAACTAAAGCTCAAAATTTCATTGATAAAGGCACTCCGAGACAAGGCATCACCTGCGGTTTGCGCTTTGGCATCACCTCTTCCAACATGAAGACAGACTTGAAAGGCTACAGCAAACACACAGGCAATGACTGGGGAACTGGATTTGCCGTAGGAGGCGTTGTCAACTTGAATGTACGCAACTATCTGACCATCCAACCCGGATTTTTCTTTGAAAACAGAAGTTATGACTATACAGCCATTCTGCATGATGCAACCAATCAATCTTTGATTAATAAATTGGGACATACCCGAAACTACACCTTCTCCTTCCCCATCTTGGCATCCATGCGTTTCCAAGTGTCAAAAGCTATTGAATGGAACATTGACTTCGGTCCTTACTTCAACTGGGGTATCGGTGGCGACTACGAAATGGAGACCATTGCCACACAAGTATCTTCCGATGTAACAGGTCCTAACACCTACGTCAATCTCCACGAGAGCCACGACTATTACGGAGACAACAAATGGCAGCATAAAAAATTTGACTGGGGTATCAAATGCGGTACTGGTTTCAGAATAATGAACCACTATGTCCTCAATTTCTACTATATGCTCGGATTGAAGGATATTTCATCCTATAAGGAATGGGATATGCATTCAAGAGGATATACTATATCAATTGGCTACGATTTTTAACATAAAAATCAAACTTATAAAATATTATATTATCTTTGCAATATAAATCCTCTTTTTTGTGAGGACGATTAATTGCACAAGAAAAATGAGAATTCTATTAATAAGTTGCCTGATTCTATTACTAACATCATGTAATAGTACAGATAAGATTGTATATCTCCAAAATGCTGAATTAAATACCCCGGAAAAAATCCTTCCAGAGCAAAGCATTACCATTCAACCCAAAGATATGATGTCTATCATCGTATCCAGCAAAGATCCAAAATTAGCGACTCTTTTCAACCTTCCGATTTCAAGCGTACAGGCAGGAACTGACCTTATATTGTCTTCAGGTGCACAACGCTTGGGTGGCTATATCGTTGACCTTGACGGAAACATCGATTTTCCTATTTTAGGGAAATTACACGTGGCAGGTTTGAACCGTTGGCAACTTCAAGAACTCATCAAGACAGAAATTCGAGAAAGGGATTTAATCAAGGACCTCATCGTTACCGTTGAATTTATGAACTTCAAAGTGTCTATCTTGGGCGAAGTAAAATCCCCGGGAAGCTATTCCATTGACGGCGACAAAGTCAACTTGCTTGAAGCTCTTTCCATGGCAGGAGACTTGACAATTCACGGTTTGCGTGACGAAGTCTATGTCATCCGCGAGAACAACAACAAACGCCAATCCTTCAAGATTGACTTGCGCTCAAAGGACTTGTTCTCCTCTCCTGCATACTATCTAAAACAAAACGACATTATCTATGTCAAACCTGACAAGGTAAAAGCCGGACAATCCACCATCAACCAAAACAGTATGAAATCCGTCACCCTTTGGATTTCAATTGCGTCCCTACTGACCTCTGTAGGTATCTTGGTGGCCAACATTCTTGACAATTAGCAAATTCTTTACGAAATACTCTATACATAAGAAAAACATAAAACCATTTTTTAAAAGCAAGACAGCTCCACTTCTCGTAGAGCTGTCTTTTTTATTTTCTTATACCGACAATAAAAAAGCCACCATTGAATCATCAATGATGGCTTGATTGCTATAATAGTAATCTGTACTATACGTTGAAACGGAAATGCATGATATCACCGTCTTGAACGACGTAATCCTTGCCTTCAATACCAATCTTACCGGCATCACGGCATTGTGATTCTCCACCAAGAGTGATATAGTCTTCGTATTTGATAACTTCTGCACGGATGAAACCCTTTTCAAAGTCTGTATGGATAACACCTGCACACTGAGGAGCCTTGCTACCTTTTAAATAAGTCCATGCACGAACTTCCATCGGACCTGCAGTCAAGAATGTTTCCAAGTTCAATAGGTGGAAAGCGGCACGAATCAAACGAGATACACCAGATCCTTTCAAACCGATTTCTTCCAAGAACATCTGACGTTCTTCGTAAGTTTCAAATTCTGCAATTTCTGATTCAGTCTGAGCGGCTACAATCAGGATTTCAGCATTTTCGTCCTTAACAGCTTCGCGAACTTGGTCAACATATTGGTTACCGTTCACAGCTGACTTATCATCGACGTTACAAACATACAACACCGGTTTATTGGTCAAAAGGAATAAATCGTGTGCACATTTTTGTTCGTCTTTATTTTCGAATTGAACTGTACGCGCTGCCTTACCTTGTTCCAAGGCTTCCTTGTATTTGCAAAGCACTTCGTATTGCAATTTAGCATTTTTGTCACCACCTGTCTGTGCTTGTTTCTGCACTTTGCTGATTCGGCTTTCGATAGTTTCCAAATCCTTCAATTGCAATTCGTAGTCAATGATTTCCTTGTCACGGACTGGGTCAACTGTTCCGTCAACGTGAACCACATTAGGATCATCAAAGCAACGTAAAACATGAAGAATGGCATCAGTTTCTCTAATGTTTGCCAAGAATTTATTACCCAAACCTTCACCTTTAGAAGCTCCCTTCACCAAACCTGCGATGTCAACAATTTCAACAGTTGCAGGAACGATTCTGTCAGGATGTACCAATTCAGCCAATTTATTCAAACGTTCGTCGGGTACTGTAATCACACCCACATTCGGCTCAATAGTACAAAATGGGAAGTTTGCAGATTGTGCTTTCGCATTTGATAAGCAATTAAAAAGCGTGGATTTACCAACATTAGGAAGTCCAACGATACCACATTGTAATGCCATAATTATATTGTATTTTCTTATTCTTCAAATATTTTGCAAAGTTACGATGTTTACGGCGAAATTGCAACATTAATTGAATGGTATTAAAGACCTTGATTCTGTATAAAATGCCCGACACTTGGCATATCATTTCAAATTTAGCCATTTATGGGTATTGACATTAGAGGCAATCCAGCATAAATTTGTATTAAAAATAAAAGCAATATACAAGCTCCGCAGAACTTTATTGTTCAAGTGATACTTGACAAGTTCAAAATATTCTAAACATGAAGAAATATAATAATCTTTTGACATCCACGACTTTGATTCCTCTATGGGCGAAAGCAATAGAATCTGTCAGCGAGAAACCCATTCTTATCGACAAGAATGCCTATCCTATGTTGAAATCATTGGGATACGACTTGGATTATTATGACAAGAACAAGCAAAACCCATCGCAAGTGGGATGCTGTTTGAGAGCAAAATGGATAGACGATGAAACCCTTAGTTTCATTGACAACAATTCACCGTGTCAGGTCATACAGTTGGGTGCTGGCATTGACGACCGTTTCCGCCGATTGGGGATGCCCAAAGGTGTGAAATATTGGTACGACCTTGATTTGGAAGAAGTAGCTGAAATGCGCCGCGAAGTCATTCCTGAAGTGGAACGCAACGAGATTATCAGCATGAACATGTTCGATACCACATGGATGAAACGTTTGAAAGGCAACGATCTGCCTACGCTTATCATCATTGAAGGAGTGATGATGTATTTGCAGGAAGACCTTATCCGCGATTTGTTCATCAACATTTCCACCCATTTGGGCGATGCTGTTGTGCTTTTCGATTCTGTTCCTGCGATGGCAGTCGGCAACGCCAAATATCACGACTCTGTCAAGAAATACAATAAAAAGATAGAATATACATGGGGACTGAAAAGAGCACTTGATGTTGAAAAACTTTCACACCATGTGGTTCTGCTCAAATCAATTTTGATGAGCGACCTTCCCCAGGCAAATAAATTCAATTTTTTTCTGCGTATATTTTATAAGATACCTTACTTTCACAACAACGCAAATCAATTATTGATTAAAATCAATATTAAAGGGGATAAAGAGTAATTCAAACCTTTAAAAAAGAGAACGGCACCACTTTAGTAAAAGTGATGCCGTTCTTTTCATAAAAGAATCGAAGCTATTATTTTAAATCTAATTTGTTATTCAGCCAAAGGTCGTGGAGTATCGGGCAATTCAGGGACATTTTCTCCTATATCCTTTAAATCCACCTTGTAAAAACGTTCTCCCTTATTGCGGTTGACACGGATAATGAATCCTTTCATTCCAGAATCTGCTTGGATAACATCATCCACATCAAAAGAGACCAATCCATTGTACAAAACGTTCACTTCATTGAAATCGTAATTGGCATTGTGACGGAACTCCAAGTACAAATAGCCGTCTTCCGCTTTCTTCGGATTATCCACAGTCACCATATTCAAATAATGCACAGTCTTGCTATCAGTAAAGAAAGAATACATCAAATTCAAATAGTCGCCCGACAACCAGATGTTGGAAACGTCGATATTGTCGTCACCTATTTCGTATTCATTCTCGACAGACAGATGCTTTATGTCCTTTGTCAAGACCTTATAGACAAAACCCACCTTGATTTCACTTCCGTTTACAGGACGATTGGTATTGTTTTCTACAAAAATAAATTCAGCATAAATGCGGTCGCCATCTTCTATATTAGAATTTTTCAACACATCCACGTTCTGCACATAGAATTTATTATCCTTGTCAGAGTCAATGTAATACACATCGTCACTCTCCTTCTCCACTTCTCCAATCGTAGTATAGACCGAATTCAACGGCCACTTCGAATCATCGTCATCCAAACAAGAAGTCAGGAAAACGACCATGGACAAAATCAAAACTGTTTTGAAACATTGCAATGTTTTCATATTCACCGTTATATATAAATTTTGTTTGTTCACTATAGTAAATGCAGCAATCCCTAAATTACTGCGCATAAAATTATATTTTTTTCGTGATAAAATTAAATTTTATACAACCTAAAACAAAGAACCCCACTCTTCACAGAGTGAGGCCATCATAAACAGATATAAAAACTGTCTGAAATAAATTTTTTGCTATTACTGCACAGCATCCATACTTTCGCTGCTCAATCCCTCAACAGAATGTTCGGCATCTTTTTCTTTCAAGTTCAACTTGTAGAAACGTTCACCGACTGATGTTGTTTTTATTCTTACGATAAATCCTTTCAAACTTGGGTCAGCCTCAACCATATCCTTGATGTCGAATGAAACGATGCCAGTATATTGGCCTACGAATTTGTCATAGTCATAGTTGGCATTGTGACGGATTTCAACATATTGATAGCCTTCTTCATTTTTCTTAGGGTTATCCACAGTCACCATATTCAAATAATGAGTGGTCACACCGTCAGTAAAGAATGTGTAGTTAAAATTTAAGTAGTCGCCCGATAGCCACAAGTCAACAGGAGCAATGGCATCATCGGAAATTTCCTTTTCATTTTCCGGAGTCAAAGCTACAATATCCTTAGTCAGTATCTTATAAACAAAGCCCAATTCGATGACTTTAGTATTTTGTCCATTTCCTGAAGGTTCTACAAAATGGAAAATACCATAGATTCTGTCTCCCGATTCCACTTTGGCTCTTTCCAGAATTTGAGGATTGGATACCACCAAGGTATTGCCCAAGTCAGATTCAATGATAGTGGAATTTTCAGAAATAACGACTTCACCGAAGGTTATATAAGGAACATCATATAGATCTGAATCATTATCACAAGACACTAAAAATGTTACTAGCGAAAGCATCAACAACATCTTCAAATTCAATAATTTTTTCATAAAATTCATCTTTTAATCGTTATCTTTTATTTAGTTTCTCTTAATAAACAGGCTTACCTGCATTTTACTGCACGCAAACAATAAAATTTTTTCAAGCCCGGCATTTCTGCCTTTTTCGCTTCCATTTACAATAATAAAACACAAAAACAGCCAAAATACTGCACGAAAAAATTTAATTAATCATTTTATGCAGTATTTTTGCAATCGTCACATTTCCTTTATGAAACGATGATGAACGAAAAAGACATAGCTGAAGGTTGTCTAAAAGGTAATAACAATGCACGCAAGCAGTTGTACACTGAATACAGTGGCAAATTACTTGCTATAGGCATACGTTATCTCTCCAACAGAGAGACAGCCGAAGACGTGCTTCATGATGTCTTTATACACATCTTCAACTCATTTGACAAGTTTAAATATCGGGGAACAGGTTCACTCTTTGCATGGGTATCAAAAATCATGGTCAACGCCTCTTTGGAATATCTGCGCAAAAACGATCGTGTAGAGCTGACAGAATTTAACCTTACTGACAATGACACTGCCGACGACGAAAGTATGTTGGATGGAATTCCACAGAAAGAGCTGTTTAAAATGGTTACAGAACTACCCGATGGTTATCGTACGGTATTCAACTTGTATGTGTTTGAAGATAAGAGTCATAAGGAAATAGCCGATTTGTTGGGAATCAACGAGAAGTCATCCTCTTCCCAGTTCTTCCGTGCAAAAAAGCTGCTAAAGAAAAAGATTAATGATTATTTACAAAAAGTGACGAATAATGAGCAACGACAAAGATAAATGGTCAGAGAAATTCCGTAATAAGATGCAGGACTATGAGGAGCCGGTTCCCGACGACCTATGGCGAAGCATTGAAAACGTTTTACCCGTAAAATCGAAAAAGCCGTTCATTATTTATTTGACAAGAGCAGCGGCAGCTGCTGCATGTATCGGGCTTGCATTTTGGGGCTATTCACTTTTCAACAATGAACAAGTGAATCCAACACCTGTTTTAACATTGGCTGAATCTACCAACGTTAAAACAGAAGTGGAAAAAGCCGACAATACCCCTCAACAAATCGAGGCTTCTGACCTGTTGGGAAACAAGGAAGAAAGCATTGCCCAAAACGTACCGCAATCACGCCGTATTGCAACTCCTGTACAAGAGGAAACTATTGCTGCCACAACTGTAGCTGAAGAAGAAACTATCGCTACTGAAACAAAAAAGGAAGAAACGCAGAAAGAAGAAACGGTAAAGGAGAAACAAACATCCAAACCATTCACTCTATTTGACAATGACAGTAAGAATAGCACTCAGACTCCTGCCCAACAAAGCAAAACATATCAAAAGGCAGTCAAACCGATGAACTCAAAATGGGGCTTTGCTTTAGCGGTCAACGGAGGCTCAAATCGAGGCAGCTCTTCGGGTGACGGATTCTCTCCACTACACGATAAGTTTTCGTTGGGAGCCCACAAATTGACCAGTACAACCGCTGAAGACAAGTTCATCCAAGAGTATCAGAATATTTTGATGTCCAACCTTTCCAAACCGACACGAACCAATGTGAAATACGATTTTCCATTGACCTATTCAGCGATGTTCAGATATAAAATCAATGACCGTTGGGGCGTGAATGCCGGTTTGAACTTCACTCAATATTCTTCGGAATGGGAATCAGGAACAGAACACGACTACTATGTTTCCCAACAAAAAGCATATTTTATCGGTGTACCTGCCAATGTCAGTTTCACCATCTTCGACTCCCGCTATTTCTCACTCTATGCTCTTGCAGGTGGTAGCGTAGAAAAAAGTGTAGGCGGTAACATCAAGAATACTGTAGTTTCCAACAAGAACAAATTGGAAACGCCGAGCATCAAAGAGGGTTTGGAATCGCACCCTTGGCAATTCTCACTGAATGCAGGTGTAGGTTTACAATTCAACATCAACAAGAACTACGGCATATTCGCAGAACCGCAAGTAGCCAAATTCTTCGACAATGGCGACTTGAATCTACGCAAGCAAGACAAGGCTGAGTTCCGACTCAACATAGGGTTAAGATTCTCCTACTAAGCTGTAAAACAGCTGATGAAAGAGTCATAGATACAATCAAAACTATATATTAAAACGACACATTTTACACAAAAAAGAAGGCTACCCAACTTGGTTGAGTAGCCTTTATTTTATCATAGATGTTTTTAATCTTATCTTACTCTTAACACCTTACCCGGTTTAAGAATAGTATTGGTAGAGATACCGTTCAATCTACAAAGATTTTTCACTGAAGTATGATTGTTAATGGCAATTTTACCTAAAGTGTCACCTGAACGAACTTTGTAACTTTTTCTTGATGAATGATTGCTGTACTTATTAGTTTTTGTAGTGACCTTACTTGCATATCTTGCGTTAGCTCTTGGGCTGTAATCACGAGAATCTTGGTAAGTATCTTTTGTAAATGTGTAAGTATCGGTATGTGTAACTTGGTTTTCGAAATCAAAGATAGCCATAGGGTTGATAGCGTATCCCATGAAACGAGTTTCGAAGTGCAAGTGAGGACCTGTGCTACGGCCTGTGCTACCACCCAAAGCGATAGGATCACCGGCTTTTACATCTTGGTTAGGTTTTACCAAGAAACGTGACAAGTGTCCGTAAATAGTTTCCAAACCGTTGGTGTGGCGAAGGATTACATAATAACCATAACCACGACGTTCATATCTTGTCAAACGAACTTTACCGTCAAATGCTGCGCGAACAGTATCTCCTGTGTGAAGTTTCAAGTCAACGCCTTTGTGCATACGACGGAAACGAGGACGATAACCGAAAGGAGAAGTAATGTAACCCGGAATAGGCATGTGATAATTGCTGACATCAATTTTCACATTGTCTGGAACGTCCATACCTACATAAGGATTGACAGACTGACTGTTCCATGATTCTGTGTAAATATCGATTTCCGGTTCTGGCTCTTCATTCAAAAGAACATCCATAAACTCTTTGGTTTCGTTGAGCTTAATCTGTTCTTTGATGTTCATTTGAGAAGCAATCATCTTCTCGTGAATGCTATTGTGTTTGGACTCTGTAGACTGTTGGGCAAATGCATTCACTGAAAGGGATGCGACCAATCCAAGGCCAATAGTTTTTAGTAAGTGATTAAAGAACATCTAAGTTAGTTTTATTTCGGTTTATAATTTAAAATTCATCTTCTGCATACAGATATTTATAATTATCTGCACCATATTCAAATATTTCTTCCTTCTTAAAAAATCTATTCAATTCAATTTCTGCATTTTCTACAGAATCAGAAGCATGAACAATGTTTTGTTGGCCACTCATACTAAAATCACCACGGATAGTTCCAGGTTCAGCTTTTCTTGAGTTTGTTGCTCCGGTCATGCCACGAACAACAGATACAGCCTCAACGCCTCTCACGCACATCACCACTACTGGAGATTCCATCATAGAACGTTTCAACATAGGAAAAAATGGTTTAGATACCAAGTGTGAATAATGTTCAGCCAAAATCTCGTCATTTAATTGAATCATTTTCATTCCCGCAATAATCAATCCCTTCTTTTCGAAGCGAGAAATAACTTCTCCCATAAGACCTCGCATCACGGTAGAAGGTTTTAAAATAACCAAAGTTTGTTCCATGTTGAATTTAAGTCGTTTAAAAATATTTTTATCAGCTTCAAAGTTATCATTTCTTTTTTAATAACAAAAACTATAGATTGGAAATTATCCGCATTTTCACATTTATTTTGCTTTTTTACAACGTGTTCTAATATTCTCCCAAAATTGTTTTAGCCATTATTTCAACCAATTCAAGGTTTTATCTTAAATTTACATTCTGAATTGAAACCCGATTTTTAATATTTTTTGGTTATGAACAATACTATTGTCGGCATCGGAGAAGCCCTTTGGGATATATTTCTGAAAGAAAACACCAAACGTATCGGCGGCGCGCCTGCCAATTTCGCCTACCATGCCTCGCAATTCGGCTTTGAAAGTTTTGCCGTCAGTGCCATCGGTCACGACGAGCTCGGTGATGATATCCTCAAAAATTTTGACAACAAGCATTTAAACTATATTATAGAAAAAGTCAGCCAAGAAACGGGTTCTGTTCTGGTGCGCTCGGACAACAACAACGAAACGACCTACGAAATCAAGGAAAATGTGGCATGGGACTTCATTCCCTTCACCCCAAATCTGGAACAATTGGCACAACGTACCAAAGTGGTCTGCTTCGGATCATTGGCACAACGCAATGCCATGTCGCGCGACACCATCAACCGCTTTATCGATGCCATCCCCACCGCCAACCAACCCTTGATTGTCTATGACATCAACTTGCGACAGAATTTCTATAGCAAGGAGATTCTCCAAACTTCCTTTGAAAAAAGCAATATTCTGAAACTCAATGATTCAGAGTTGGATATAATTTCCAAAATGTT
>JAHHQT010000019.1 GCA_020026215.1 Muribaculaceae bacterium | reverse complement strand
ATTTTAGACGGATCAACTTTCAATACCGGAGAACCGATTCTGTCGCTTGGTTTGTAGATAGGAATTTCGCGACGGTAAGGAGGGTCAAGCGGAGTGTAAATATCGTGAAGACCCTTGATTGAAGTTGGGATATGTTCGTTCAATTCAATGATGATTTTCTTTGCCATTTTAGCAAAAGTAGGAGCATTTCCCAAACCTGTACCCAAGATGATTTCACCATTGTCGTTGATTTCACAAGCTTCGCAAATGAATATGTCTATGTCACCGAAGAAACCGTAACGTAGGTTTTGAGCCAAGTGTGAAAGGTGAAGGTCGAAATAGTGAACTTCTTGTTTGTTGATGGCCGCACGGATGTCTTTGCAACCTTGGTACGGAGTACGTTTGTTGATTGCTTGAGCACGGCTTAATTCACCATCTGTAAAATCGTTGGTAGAAGCACCTGTGAACATGTTGATTTTGAATTCACGACCTGCTTCGTGTTCTTTTCTTGCTTTTGCTGCAAGAGCCGGTCCAACAGCTTTAGGAGTACCTGCAGCTGTAAATCCTGAGAAGCCTACATTATCACCGTTGTGAATATACTCAGCGGCTTGTTCGGCTGTAATAAAAGGAAAAGACATATCTATTAGTTTATGAGTTATTAATAATTTACGTTTTTCTATTAAATTGAAGGGTTGTTTTTCAATTATTGCAAATGTAATAAATTCTTGTCATTAAAAGGAATAAACTTGTTAATTTATTTTTAAAGAGTTGAATAGGTGGATTTATTCCTTAAATGAATCTTTCTTGTTTTCGAAGAGAGAGGATAATCCTTTGTTCCAGTTGAAGATACGGAATTGGTCGATAAGTATTGCCAAAACAAATACTGCGACCATAAAACCAAAAGTATAGCCTAAAAACTCTATACCCGAATAGGTTTTGTACAAATTCTTGACAAAGGGGGCGTAATGGTCGATTAATATGTTGGAATTGCAGTGTAGCAAATAGACTGCAAAACTTGATTTGGCAACGAGGTTGATGAGTTTACTGTCAATTTTCAGCTTGGAGAAATAAAGCAACAGTGTCATGCTGCCGAGCACAACTAATGGGTTGCTGTACCAGAACATCATATTGGTCAAATTCTTGTTTTGAAAATAGATTCCAAGCATTGCCAAAGCGGTAATGACCAAAGCCGACCCTATGAAAATAGACAAATCAGCGTATTTGTTCAGTTGCGAAAGTTTGCAAAGGTAGAGTTTTGCATAGCGTGCCAAGAGATAAAGACCGATAAAGGAAATGATGGAGTAGCCTTTGGCAATGTCCTTGGTAGCATCAAAAAGCCATCCGTACAGACAAATGTAGAGGAACAAGGCAATGAGCACCGTACGGAAAACCTTTGGCGTGGCTTTCTCAATGAAGGCATTCAATATCGGCGAAATCAGATACAAACAAAGATAAGTCTTGATGAACCAGTAGGACTTGTCCAAAAAGAACCATTCAATCAGTGTGTTGCTGTCGAATTTGGCTTTGCCCAAAACCAAAAAGAAAAAGAAGATGCCGATGGTGAAAAACAAACATTGAAACAGAAGTTTGCAAAGCCCTTTGAGACTTGCGTGCATCCCGAACCAACCGGAAATCAACACAAAGACATTTACGCAACCTATGGCGAGTGCCTCAAAGAAGAAACGTCCAAAGGTCTGTACGGAATCCGTTGCCAAATCTTTGCTCGTGGGAATACCCAAAGATAAAAAATCTGCATGGACGACCAGCACCAGAAACATGGAAATAATTCGCAACAATTCCATGTTTGATTCTCTTTGCTTGATGATGCTTTGCATTGATGAGGAATTATAAGATGAGGACTATCTGTCCTTGTACATACTTTCGTAGTATTTTTCGTATTCGCCCGAGGTGATGTTGTCCATCCATTCCTGATTGTCGAGATACCAACGGACTGTCTTTTCGATGCCTTCCTCGAACTGAAGGGAAGGTTTCCATCCCAATTCGTTCTTCAACTTGGTCGAGTCAATGGCATAGCGCAAGTCATGTCCTGCTCGGTCGGTGACGTAGGTAATCAAGTCAAGTGAATATCCCTCGGGATTGCCCAACAAACGGTCAACCGTTTTGATGATGACTTTGATAATATCAATGTTTTTCCATTCATTGAAACCGCCGATATTGTAGGTGTCTGCAATTTTTCCGTGGTGGAAAATGGTGTCGATGGCGCGTGCGTGGTCAACGACATACAGCCAGTCGCGCACGTTTTCGCCCTTTCCATAGACAGGCAATGGCTTGCGATGACGGATGTTGTTGATGAACAGCGGTATCAATTTTTCGGGGAACTGATACGGACCATAGTTGTTGGAGCAGTTGGTCACAATGGTCGGCATTCCGTAGGTGTCGTGGAACGCGCGGACAAAGTGGTCGCTGCTTGCCTTTGATGCAGAATACGGAGAGTGCGGTTGGTATTTAGTCGTTTCGTGGAAGAATTCTTCGCCATATACCTCATGTGCCGAAATTTCGGATTTTTTGCCTTCTGGGCAAGTCAATTCCAAAGCCCCGTAAACTTCATCGGTGGAAATATGATAAAAGCGTTTGCCTTCGTATCTTTCGGGAAGAGATTCCCAGTAAAGTTTTGCAGCCTGTAGGAGGGAAAGTGTACCCATCACATTGGTCTGTGCAAAGGTGAACGGGTCTTTGATGCTTCGGTCCACATGGCTTTCGGCAGCAAGGTGGATAATACCGTCCACATGATATTGTTTCATCAGTTCGCCAATCTTGTTGAAGTCGCAGATGTCCGCCTTTACAAAAGTGTAGTTCGGACGGTCTTCGATGTCTTTTAGGTTGACCAAGTTTCCTGCATAGGTCAACTTGTCGAGATTGATGATATGATAGTCTGGGTATTTGTTGACAAAAAGACGTACTACATGGCTACCGATGAAACCGGCACCGCCTGTTATGATGATATTTCTTTTGAAATCGCTCATTATCCGTTCAAATTATTTATGCATTTCTTTAGGGAATCGGTCCAATATGGAATGGTAATGCCAAATGTTTCCTTGATTTTGGTTTTGTCAAGCACTGAGAAACTCGGGCGGATTACCTTTGACGGAAATTCGTTGCTGTGGCATGGCTGAATGTCGCATTTGCAGTTGCCAGCATATTCCGCAATCATTTTGGTAAAGTCGAACCAAGAGCAGACCCCTTCGTTGGAGAAGTGATAGATGCCGTCGTTGCCTTCGTATTTGCGATTTTCCACAATGTCGAAAATCACTGTTGCAAGGTCGTAGGCATAGGTCGGTGTGCCCACTTGGTCAAACACCACTTTGAGCTGTGGTTTGGTAGATGTCAAGTTTAACATGGTTTTGACAAAGTTTTTGCCAAATTCGCTGTATAGCCATGCTGTGCGGATGATGATGTGTCGGCATCCTACTCGTTCGATAGCTTGTTCGCCATGCAACTTGGTCAAACCATATACGCCTGTTGGATTTGCGGGCTCGTTTTCCTTGCAAGGGGTGTTGTTATGGTTACCCCCGAAAACATAGTCGGTGGAAATGTGTATCAATATACCGTCGTTCGCCTTGATGGCAAGAGCCAGATTTTCGACAGCTTTTGCGTTGAGTATTTCTGCAAAATCTTTGTCGTCCTCCGCCTTGTCAACATTGGTATAGGCGGCGCAGTTGACAATCACTTTCACATCATTGTCGTGCACCATCCTGCTGACAGCTTCAGCATTGGTAATATCCAATTCAGCAACGTCGGTAAAGAGGTAATGGTCTCTACTGTCCTTTGCGATAATGCGCATTTCGTTGCCTAATTGTCCGTTTGCTCCGGTTACAAGAATATTCATTATTCGTAAAGATTTTCGTTGAAATTAAAAAGCCACTCCGCATCTTTCAGCTGGCAGTGCTTTTTGTCCTTTTCAGAAAGAATCACTTTGTCGGCTGGAATGCGCCAATCGATGTTCAAGTCGGGATCGTCCCAAGCCAATGCGCCTTCGCTTTGAGGGGCATATAAGTTGTCGCATTTGTATTGGAACAGCACTTCGTCGCTCAAGACACTGAAGCCATGTGCAAAACCTCGGGGAATGAACAGTTGTCGGTGATTTTCGGCAGTCAGTTCAACGGCTACGTGCTGACCGAATGTCGGTGAGCCTTTCCGAATATCCACCGCCACGTCCAAAACTGCACCTTTGATGACACGCACCAGTTTGCTTTGTGCGTAAGGCGGTTTTTGAAAATGCAGACCACGAAGCACACCGTAGGACGATTTGCTTTCGTTGTCCTGCACAAACTTGACTTCACGTACTTGTGCATTGAAATCGCGTTGTGAATAGGATTCAAAAAAGTAGCCTCTGTCATCTTTGAAAATGCGTGGTTCAATGATGACGACACCCTCGATATTTGTTTTGATTATTTCCATTTCTGCTAATAAAGATTCGCTTTGCCCGATTTGTGGATTTCGTTGATGACTTTCAAAAGATACTGGCCGTACTGGTTTTTCAACATCGGTTCAGCCAAAGCTCTCAACTTGTCTTCGGTAATCCAACCTTTGCGGTAGGCAATGCCTTCAAGACAGGCCACTTTCAAGCCTTGTCGTTTTTCAATCACTTCGATATATGTTGAGGCTTCGGAAAGTGATTCGTGTGTGCCTGTATCCAACCAGGCAAAACCTCTTCCCAAAGTCTGTACTTTCAATTCATTGTCATCCAGAAATTGTTGGTTGACGGAGGTAATCTCCAGTTCTCCACGTGCGGAAGGCTTGATGCCTTTTGCAATGTCCACCACTCGGTTCGGGTAGAAATACAGACCGACGATGGCATAGTTTGATTTTGGATTCTTGGGCTTTTCTTCGATAGACAGACAGTTGCCGTCTTTGTCGAATTCAGCCACACCATAGCGTTGAGGGTCGTTGACCCAATAACCGAATACAGTTGCCTTGCTTTCCTTTTCAACTGTAGCTACTGCATCGACCAACATTTGTGTCAAACCGTTTCCGTGGAAAATGTTGTCGCCAAGAACCAGACAAACAGAATCATTACCAATAAATTTTTCGCCAATCAAAAAGGCTTGTGCCAAACCGTCGGGTGAAGGTTGTTCGGCATATTCGAATTTTACGCCGAAGTCAGATCCGTCGCCCAACAAACGGCGAAATCCCGGAAGGTCGTAAGGTGTGGAAATAATGAGAATTTCACGAATCCCAGCCAACATCAATACCGATATAGGATAATAAATCATTGGCTTGTCGTAAATCGGCAATAATTGTTTGCTTACACCCTTTGTGATTGGATATAAGCGAGTTCCGCAACCTCCGGCTAAAACTATTCCTTTCATTTTGATTCTGTTTACTGCTTAATCTATTGGCATTTCAGACAAAGTTAAAAAATAGTATCTAATATTGAAAGATAAATATTATAAATTTGAAAAGTAGGGGCGGTCGGAGAGAATTTTGGGGCGGAATTAGCCGATGAAATTGTGTTTTGGTGGGGTTATAACCTATAATATAGGGATTTCGATGTTTTGTGTATCGTTTTTTATTCGTAATTTTGCAGACTGATTAAAAAATTATAGACGCACAATGAGTGAAAAGAAACTATTTATAGAGACTTACGGTTGCCAAATGAACGTGGCCGACAGTGAAGTCGTGGCTTCGGTAATGAAGATGGCAGGATATGAATTGACTGACACCCTTGAAGAGGCAGATGCTGTATTTTTGAATACTTGTTCCATCCGCGACAACGCTGAACAAAAAATCTTTTCACGACTTGATTATTTTGCGTCATTGCGCAAAAAACACAAGAGTAGCAAATTAATTGTCGGTGTGTTGGGCTGTATGGCTGAACGCGTGAAAGACGAATTGATTAACGAGCACGGTGTTGACATCGTTGCAGGTCCTGATGCTTATTTGTCTTTGCCTGAATTGATTGCCGCTGCCGAAGTGGGTGAAAAGGCTATCAATGTCAAGTTGTCCAAGACTGAAACTTACCGTGACATTATCCCGATGCGTGTGGGACACAACACTATCGGCGGTTTCATCAGCATCATGCGTGGTTGCAACAATTTCTGCTCTTACTGTATCGTGCCTTATACACGTGGTCGCGAACGTAGCCGTGAACCGAGAAGTATCCTTAATGAATTGGAGGATATTAAGGCAAAAGGTTTCAAGGAGGTTACTTTGTTAGGTCAAAACGTGAACTCTTATAAATATGTCGGTGAAGACGGCAAGGAAATGAGTTTCGCAGATTTGTTGAAAACTGTAGCGGAAGCTGCTCCTGAAATGCGTGTGCGTTTCACCACATCTCACCCTAAGGATATGAGCGATGAAACTATCAAGGTCATCGCTGAAACTCCAAATATCTGTCACCACATTCACTTGCCTGTACAGTCCGGTAGCAACAAGGTGTTGAAAGCCATGAACCGTTGCTATACCAGAGAATGGTATTTGGACCGTGTGGCTGCAATCAAGAAATATATTCCTGATTGCGGTATCACTACTGATATGTTCACCGGTTTCTATGACGAAACAGAAGAAGACTTCCAAGAAACATTGAGTTTGATGCGTGAAGTTGGTTTCGACGGTGCATTCATGTTCAAATATTCAGAACGTCCAGGTACTTACGCTTCAAAACACATGCCTGACAATGTGAGTGAAGAAATCAAGATTGACCGCTTGAACCGTATGATTGCCTTGCAAAACGAGTTGTCAGCAGAAAGCAATCATCGCGATATCGGCAAAACATTTGAGGTACTTGTAGAGGGCTATTCTAAACGTAGCCGTGAACAATTATTTGGTCGTACCGGTCAAAATAAAGTTGTGGTCTTCAACAAAGGAAATCACCATGTTGGCGATTTTGTGAAAGTGAAAGTGACAGAATCTTCATCAGCAACATTGATAGGAGAAGAAGTTTTCGAGTAGGGGGTCGCCATGAGTGAAACCAAGCCAATCATCAATGATTTTGATCCTTATTCCGTAGAAGATAAAAGCAATAAATTGTGGAATCGTAACTACTTGTTGGTTATGACTGCCAATTTTTTGCTGTTTTTCTCCCTCAATAACCTTGTCCCGATTCTTCCGCTTTACTTGGCAGACGAATACGGTGTCGGCAAAGACCTAATCGGTGAAGTGATGGGCGGTTTTATCTTGACTGCCTTGCTGATACGCCCTTTCAGCGGCTATTTTGTCGATAGTTTTCCCCGCAAGAAAGTGTTGCTGTTGTGCTATGGCATTTTTGCCCTATTCAATGTAGGATATGTCGTGCTTTCAGGTGTTCTGGCAATTGCGTCCATTCGCGTATTGCAGGGATTGGCATTTGGTGCCACATCCGTTTCCAACAGTACAGCCGCCATTGATGTTCTTCCATCGTCACGACGTAGTGAGGGAATTGGCTATTACGGCATCAGTAATAATCTCGCTATGGCTATTGGGCCTTCGGTAGCATTGGCATTGTACGGATGTATCGATGACATTAGAATCGTGTTTTCCGTGCCGTTGTTGTCGTCCATGATTGGTTTTGCCTGCCTGTTGTTTGTGAAATTGAAACCTCGTACTTTGGTCAAAGTACAAGCTCCAATATCCCTTGACCGTTTCTTCTTGAAAAACAGTCTTCCAGAAGGGATGACCCTAACCACTTTTTCTTGTGCCAGTGCCACTCTGACTACCTATCTTGCCATTTACGGCCGACAGGAACTGGGCATCTATGCCGGTTCGGGCGTGTTCTTTCTAATACTTTCCACAGGTTTGATTCTGTCACGATTGATGACCAATAAGCGTGTGAAACGTGGATTGATTATTGAAAACGTGAAGTTGGGTATGCTGTTGGTTACTATGGGATTCTTCGTGTTTGTTGAAATTCCGGGGGATTTTCCGTTTTATTTATCTGCTCTTATCATAGGCTTGGGCTATGGTACAATGTGTCCGTCGTATCAGTCCTTGTTTATTAACTTGGCACCGAACAGCCGCCGCGGTACAGCCAATTCCACTTTCTTGACCTCATGGGATGTGGGGGCAGGAATCGGTATTTTCAGCGCAGGATATATCGCCGAAATGACGAGCTATCATACCGTTTATCGCCTTTGTCTGGGCTTGTGTATTATTGGTATTATCTGCTATTATTTCTTTACGTCCAAACACTTTAATCGCCTAAAAATTAGATAAAATCACGAAAAAACGTGAAAAGGGGTTGACAAAGGGTGCCTTTGTATAGTATATTTGTAAAATATTCCGAAATATGTCCAATTTCGTGTGTTTGCGAATTATCATCAAGCTATGAAAAAAGAGAAAAAGTCAAAAATATCTTATTTCCAATCGAATTTTACTTCGACTGTGAGTGTTGCATTAGTCCTACTCCTTTTGGGAATTGTTGCATTTATGGGAATTTTGGGCAAGACATTCTCTGACGAGTTGAAGGAAAACATCGGTTTCAACGTGGTTTTGACCGAAGATGTGAAACCCGAACAAATCAAGGCACTGGACACCCAACTCAAAAATTCGGAATACGTTTCCCGCTACAAATATATTTCCAAAGAGGAAGCATTGGAAAGCTGGACAAAGGATACCGGTGAAAATTTGGTGGATTTGTTTGGCGTAAATCCGTTAAGTGCTGAATTTGAGGTCTATGTCACTCCTGACTATGCTGACAATGAGAGCTTGAAACTCGTTGCCAAGAGTCTGGAAAATATAGAATGTGTCGATAATATTGTATTGCACGAATTGGAAGTTGCCGAGGCGAACAAGAATATCAGCAATATGGCTTATATTTTGCTTTCAGTGGCGTTGCTACTGTTGATTATTTCATTTGCACTCATCAACAATACTGTGAGATTGACCATTTATTCACGTCGTTTCTTGATACACACCATGAAATTGGTTGGGGCAACCCCTAATTTCATCCGTCGTCCGTTTGTCATCAGCAATATGTTCAACGGTTTGATTGCTTCGGTGGTGGCGATGGTGCTTTTGATTGCCGTCTATTTCTTCTTGCAGAACGTGGACGGAGCATTGGTATCGAGCTTTGATGTCGGGTCAATATTTCTGGTATTTGTCGGCATAATGGTCATTGGCGTATTGATTTGCGGTGTATCGGCATTCTTTGCGGCAGACAAATATATTAGATTGAATTACGACGATTTATTCAAAAGATAAAGTTATAAAATATGGTAGAAAAAGAAGATAAAACAATGATAGAGGACGAATCACGCCCATTGGGAAAGCGTAATCTATTGTTGATTGCCGTAGCGGTGATTATGATTATTGTAGGTTTTGTGATTACCGGTAGCGGAGAACCTTCAGACGAGACATTTAATCCTGATATTTTCAGCACAACACGTATCGTCATTGGTCCTGCAATTTCATTTATAGGGTTTGTATTTACATTATTCGCAATTTTATATAAGAAAAGAAAGTAATTTATGGGTATTTTAGAGTCTATTATTATTGCAATAGTAGAAGGGTTGACTGAGTTTTTGCCTGTATCATCAACAGGACACATGATTATCGCTCAGAATGTATTAGGGGTTGAAAGTACAGATTTTGTAAAGGCATTTACTATTATTATTCAATTTGGTGCGATTCTTTCTGTCGTAGTGCTTTATTGGCAACGTTTCTTCAAATTGAATCACACACCGGCACCGGAAGGCGCAGGCAGTTTGAAAAAATTCTTGCACAAATATGATTTTTATTGGAAACTGTTTGTGGCATTTATTCCAGCCGCCGTTATCGGTCTATTGTTTGAAAAGAAAATTGATGCCCTCTTGGAAAGCGTAACAGTTGTTGCTGTGATGCTTATCGTCGGTGGTATCTTTATGATATTCTGTGACAAAATTTTCAATAAAGGTAGCGAAGATACAGTGTTGACAGAGAAACGTGCACTGAAAATCGGTTTGATTCAATGTATCGCCATGATTCCAGGTGTGTCTCGTTCCATGTCAACTATCGTTGGTGGTATGTCTCAAAAATTGAGCCGTAAGAAAGCCGCTGAATTTTCATTCTTCTTGGCTGTACCGACCATGTTTGCCGCTACTTGCTACAAACTTTTGAAATTGATTCTTGACGGAGGAACAACCGTTCTTGTTGACAATATGGCTGTTTTGATTGTAGGTAATGTCGTAGCGTTTATCGTTGCCTTGCTTGCTATCAAATTCTTCATCAACTATGTGACAAAATACGGCTTCAAGGCATTTGGCTATTATCGTATCATTGTTGGTGTCATTATCTTGATTATGATTATGTCAGGCCAAAGCTTGACCCTTTAATGATTGAAATAAGATTATGCTGAATCCCGTAGAAGGAGAGATTTTTTATATTGACAAGCCATTGAAATGGACCTCTTTTGATGTGGTCAAGAGAGTGCGCAGTGTTTTGTCAAGACGTACTAAAATCAAGAAACTGAAGGTAGGTCATGCCGGGACATTGGATCCGTTGGCAACAGGTGTCATTACCGTTGTAACCGGTCGTGCCACCAAGCAAATCGAGGAATTGCAGGCGCATACCAAAGAGTATGTGGCTACAATCAGACTGGGTGCAACGACTCCTTCGTTTGACCTGGAAACAGAAGTGGATGCAGAATATCCATGGCAACATATTACCGAAGAAAAGGTAAAGGAAACTTTAAAGAAATTCATCGGCAGCATCAAGCAAGTGCCTCCTGCTTATTCAGCTTGTAAAGTAGGCGGTAAGCGTGCCTACGAAATGGCGCGTACCGGTCAGAAAGTTGAAATCAAGGCGAAGGAACTGATTATCGATGAAATTGAATTATTGGAATGTGAACTGCCTACCATCGTTATAAGAGTGGTTTGCAGTAAAGGAACATATATCAGAGCGTTGGCTCGTGATATCGGAGAGGCCCTCGAAAGTGGAGGCCATTTGACTGCACTGCGCCGTACGAGAGTAGGGGAAGTGACAGTTGACCAATGTGAACAAGTGGACAGTTTGGTCAAAAGATTGGAAGAAGAGGAAGTAACGGTTCCTGAAGAATTAAGAAAATAAAGAAAATACAATATAGAGAATATGAAGCTATCACAATTTAAATTTAAATTGCCGGATGAACTTATCGCACAAAAACCGGCTGAAGAAAGAGATGGTGCAAGATTAATGGTTTTGAATCGTAAAACCGGAGAAATCGAGCACAAGGCTTTCAAAGATGTTCTTGACTATTTTGACGAAAATGATTTGTTTGTGTTCAATGACACTAAGGTTTTCCCTGCACGTCTTTATGGTAACAAAGAAAAGACAGGTGCAAGAATCGAAGTTTTCTTGCTTCGCGAATTGAACGAAGAACATAAATTGTGGGACGTATTGGTAGAACCTGCACGTAAAATTCGTATTGGTAACAAATTGTATTTTGGTGAAGATGAATCAATGGTTGCCGAAGTAATTGACAATACTACTTCAAGAGGCAGAACATTGCGTTTCCTTTACGACGGCCCTCACGAAGAATTCAAACAAGCCTTGTTCAGCTTGGGTGAAACTCCACTTCCTGAATATATCACCCGCGAACCGGATGCTGAAGACGAAGAGAGATTCCAGTGTATCTTTGCGAAGAATGAAGGCGCTGTTGTAGTTCCTGCTGCCGGTGCACACTTCAGTCGTGAAATCATGAAGAGAATGGAAATCAAGGGTATCAACTCCGCTTATTTGACATTGCACTTCGGATTGGGTAATTTCCGAGAAATTGATGTTGAAGATTTGACTAAACACCGTATGGACTCAGAACAAATGGAAGTAACTCCAGAATTGGTCAACATCGTCAACAAAACCAAAGATCAAGGTCACAAAGTTTGTGCTGTAGGTGCTTCTGTAATGCGTGGTTTGGCAAGTACAGTAAGTATGAACGGACACATCAAGGAATTCAGCGGATGGACTAACAAGTTCATTTTCCCTCCTTACGATTTTACTGTTTGCAATAGCTTAATCAGTAACTTCCACATGTCAGAATCAACAATGTTGATGTTGGTGGCTGCATTCGGTGACTTCGACCACGTGATGAATGCTTACGACGTGGCTATCCGTGAAAAATACCGTTTCGGTGTTTACGGCGATGCAATGTTGATTATCTAAAATCATAATTTTTAGACAGATATAGGGCGGACAATTTGGAATTGTCCGCCTTTTTTATTGTATTAGTTAATTGTAATTGTTAAATTTGTAATTTATACAATATATTTATTATCACTATTATGAAAAAAATAGTACTCCTTTTGTTGGTAAGTCTGCTATCTGTTTCTGCATATAGTTCTGAATTATTCGACTCTCTACAAGTTAAATTTGACAACCAACTCTTGCAATATCCGCAGGAGAAAGTCTATGTTCATACTGACCGTAATTGTTATATGGGCGGAGACACGATTTGGTTCAGAGCCTATGTGGTAGATGCCTTGACCCACAAGCCTGCAAGTGTGAGCAAATATCTCTATGTGGATTTGGTAACTCTCGATGACTCTGTGCGCCAACGTGTGAAAATTCTGGAACGCGAGGGCATCTATTCAGGTTATCTTCCTTTGGATGTGACCATGCCCGAAGCCAACTACACCCTTTCTGCCTATACCTATTTCATGCAGAACTTGGGTGAGGAATACTTCTATAAACAACCGGTAAAGATTTTGAATCCACTATCTACGATTAATACCATTAAAGTGGATTATGAAGATAAGGGAAACAAGATAGGCGTGAATATGAACTATCTTGACAAACTTTCGGGCAATTATGCCGAAGTGAAGAATGTGTATTATGTTTCCCCGAAAGGTAAGAAAACGACGGTGAACTGTACCGGGGAATTAAGTGTGTCGTTCGACAAAAAAGACATTCATCCCGGGGCTACTTTTGAGGTGGCTTTTGACGGCTATCGAAAATTTATTGAATTACCAGTAGCAATAGATGATGTCAGCGTGGAATTCTTCCCGGAGGGCGGTGCTATTGTTTCTGAGTGTGTCAATAAAATCGGAGTGAAAGCCTTGTTGCCCAATGGCTATGGTAAAGAAATCAAAGGTGAGATTGTGGATAGTCGCGACTCTGTGGTGACGAAGTTCCACACCCTTCATGCAGGGATGGGATTCTTTACTCTTTTGGCAAGGTCGGGCGAAAGCTATACCGCCATTTGCAATATTGATAACAAAACTATGCGTATGCCTTTGCCGAAGGTGGAGGATGATGCCTTGGCATTGACTTTGGCGAAATGCTGTCACCAGATTTCTATCCGTGTGAATGGTAAAATCAATGATGAATATACTTTGGTGGTACATCAGCGTGGTAATTTGATGTATGCCACTCAAATCAATAAGGACAAGCAGGAGGTGAACCTGTTGTCAAAGGATATTGGTAGCGGTGTGGTGAATGTTGTATTATTCGACAGGGCTTGGAATCCTGTCAGTGAACGCCTTTTCTTTGAGAAGGGAGTGAACAAGGGCAAGGTGAAGATTTCAGCCAATAAGCGCAATTATGCCAGTCGTGAACGAGTAAAACTGAATGTGGAATTGTCAAAATACAAGTTGCCTAAGGGGAACTATTCCATTGCCGTAACTGATGATAAGTTGGTGGCGGTGGATACTACCCGATGTATCAATAGTAATCTGCTGTTGACCAGTGAATTGAAAGGGAATATTGAAGCCCCGGCATTCTATTTCGATTTCGACAATGCGCAGGCGACCAATGCCTTGGATGCCTTGATGCTGACTCAGGGCTGGCGCAGATATGATGTGGAAAGCATTGTGAAAGGAAAATATGACCAGCCTTCGAAAGAAGTGGAAATCGGTCAGGAAATTTCGGGTATTACTCGCAGTAAATGGGGTAACAAGCCTTTGGCAGGCGGTTTGGTTAATGTGATTGTGCCGAAATACGGTTACGCCGATGTGTTCCAGGCTGACAGTGTGGGGCATTTCCGTTGCAACGGTTTCGATTTTCCTGAAGGAACTATCTTCACTTTACAGTCCATCAATGCCAAGAAGGACCGTTTATATCCGAACTTTGTCATCGATCCCGAAGAATTGCCTTTGCGCTTGCGTCACTTGAATGCCATGACTGCAAAATTTGAAAGCGAGGACTTTGTGAACAGTGAAAAGATGCGTTTCCAACAAAGCGGTATGGAAGTGGTCTTGAACGAAATCATAGTTACTGCCTTAAAGAAAAAAGCTCCCGAAGATTCGTATGAGGCCATTGCTTTCCGTTCTTTTAACTGGCAGGAAATGGAAAAGGACAAGGCAACTACCGTTGCTGAAATATTGCGAAAAATCGGCGGACTACAGCTGACTAACGAAGGAAACTATATGTATCGTGGTAATTTGGTTTCCCTATACATTGACGGTCTTCCTCAAAACGAATCATCCATTTTCATTGATGAAGGATTCGACAAGGAACGTCCAACAGGCGGCAGTTTCGTGAAAGGTATGATGGAGCACAGACGTATCAACAAGTCCACCGCCCATTTGAAACCTCAGTTTGGCGGCAAGACAGAATCTACTTTGGATATTATTGAACGAGTGCCGTTCGATTTTGTCAAACGTGTTGATTTTATCCGTCCGTCAGAGGCTGTAATGTTGGGCGAAAAAGGAACATCGGGTGGTGTGATTATGATTACGACCAAACGTGGTGACGAATTGGTGTCATCCAGTGAAACTCGTTTCCGCACCTTGATACCGTTAGGCTACCAACGCAAGGCTAATTTCTACGTGCCTCGCTACAGTGCCGATTCGGCAACAACGGTCATGGACTTGCGCCCGACCATTTATTGGAACCCGAATGTGAAGATGTCGGAGAAAGGCAAGTCAAGCGTGGAATTCTATACTTCTGACAGTCCGACAAAATCATATAGCGTGAGTGTTGAGGGTATTACTGATGCTGGTGTACCGTTCCATCAGTACTTGCAATTGGAAAAGAAAGATTAATATGGAGATTAGATAAGAAGAAAGGACTTACTGCAATGATGCCGTAAGTCCTTCTTTTATGAGAGTTTTAGAGTTGTTATTCCCAAGTGTAGTTGTCAGCCCTGTTAGCTTTGACCGAATAGGTCTTGTTGATTATCGGGCGGATAAGACGGAACAAAGGCATGGTAAAGAACAGTTTAGATGCCTTTAGAATACCTGCATATCTGCGGAACGCGTTGATGTTGAAGAAGCATTCCGTGAGATAAAGTACTGCTGCTGTGCCCGAAAGAATGCTCGGACGGATGAAGTCGCCCGAACGAAGATAGACCGAGGTGCTCCAGCAGACTATACCGATGCATAGGGCAATGAACGCATAGAGTACAACGCTTTGTATCGAACCCATGACTAACACCGAAGAACGTGTCTGTTGTAGGGTGAAAACGCGGTGAGAACGGTTGAAAGAATAATAGCGACTGTAGTCTGGATCTTTCTGCTCCAAGATGCTTTCCGGGGAAATTTCTACAGCGATATTGTCTTTGGTGGCAATCTCAGTGATGAAAATATCGTCGTCGCCGTATTTCAAGTTAAATGTTTTTGAAAATCCCTTATTGTCGAAGAACAATTGTGTACGGTAGGCAATGTTGCGGCCGTCGGCACGGAAAGTGTGTTTGTGGATGGCTGCTGACAGATATTGTGCGGCTTCGATGGTTTGGTCGTAGTTGCGGTATCTTCTGCCGAAATCGTTGTCAATGCTGTTGTCGATGTTACAGTAGCCGATTACGATGTCCTTGCCCTCGTCGAAATGACGAGTCATGGCCGATAGCCATTGGTTGGACTGTGGGTAACAGTTTGCCTCTGTAACAATCACGGCTCCTTTCTTCGCAGCCTTGATACCCAACATAATTGCCAGTTTGCGAACCGATACATTGCATACGGTATCAGGAATGAAAGTGGAACGAAGTTGGGGGTATTCTGTGGAAAGAATGGTCAAAATGTCGTGGACTTTTCCTGTAGGGTCGGTATTCACCACAATCACTTCAAAATCGGGATGTTCCTGACTGAGATGCAGAGGGATGGTTTTCATTAAGTCCTGTCCGTTTTGGGTGTCAGCCAATACGATGACAGATATAGGAGTGGTTGCTTTTGAATTGTCGGTGTCGAGCTTGTTGCTTTTTACATGATGCACCAGCGTGTGTCTTCTTCTGCAATTTGCGAAGAGGAGCACGGTGAATAGTGTTAGAGTCAGCAGTAAAGTAATTGCTTCGTAAATGGTGATATTAAATGGTAGGAATTTATCCATTATGGTATATTCGATATTTCTCAATTAAAATACAAATATAGCTAAGATAAATTTAATATCCTTTCTTTGAAATGGAAAAAGATTTGCCGATAATGAACGGGCAATACTTGTTGACGAAAAAGATGAGAGGAATGCAAGTCTGACAAACCAGAATAATGGTTATTGCACTATGCAAATAAATTATGTATGGTTCATTTTGTGTCAAAAAATTCATAATGTCAAATACTTGAAATATCACATTTTGAATGATTCGGTGGGAACAATAGATGAACATTGTATTCTTGCCGAGGAATGACAGAAATTTGGAATTCGGGAGTTTTTTTCTTTGGCAGAAGTAAAAGCAACATTTCAGAAAGAACAATGGCATATGGAAAGTATAGATTATAACATGTAGGTTGTTAGGTAAGATAGAGTGCCCTAAGATGACCTATAATATGCCAAACCCTTTGATGTTATCAATCCAGTCTATTCGTTGATTCTGCATATTGGGAAAAGATTTTTATATTGCTTCTATAAACATACGAAAATATTCATTATTTCGTAAATAAAAAACAACAAAGAAAGAAAATAAAATACTACTTTTGCATTCCGAAAATGTAATAAATAAAGCAGAAATTCGTTTATATATAAATAAACATAAACCATTTGATATGAATAGAAAGATACAAATTATATTAGCCTCATGTTGCGTTCTTTTTTCATTGTTTTCATGTAAGACATCCAAGCATTTGACCTATTTCGAAAATGCAGACAGTTTGAAAACAAGTATCAAGAATGTAGATTATGCATTGAAATTGGTTCCGTTCGATGAATTGCAGATTACAGTCAATTCACTTGTGCCGGAAGCAACAGCCGCTTATAACTTGCCTTTGTTTAACCCTGCAAGGCGCGGAACGATCGTTGCTCCTACCCAAGAGGCAATGCAGACTTATCAAATTGACAAAGACGGAGATATCCTGTTCCCTGTGTTGGGCAAACTTCATGTAGCTGGAATGTCAACTAAGGAATTGACCGACATGCTTACCAAAGAAATTGCCAAAGAGGTGGAAGACCCATTGGTAAAGGTGAATTTGTTGAATTTCCGTGTTAATGTGTTGGGTGAAGTATATAGCCCGGGCGCAAAGTCTGTATCCAAGGAACGCTATACTTTGTTTGATGCTATTGCAGATGCTGGCGATTTAACACTATACGGACAACGTGAAAATATCCTTTTGATTCGTGAAGAAGACGGAGTTAGAACTTTCCATCGCTTGAATATCAAAGATGCGAATATCGTAAACTCTCCGTATTTCTACTTGCAACAAAACGATGTGATTTATGTAGAACCGAACAAGATAAGGTCTTCAAATTCAGAATATAACTCGAATAACTCATTTAAAGTATCAGTCGTATCGACTATCGTGAGCGCACTTTCTGTTATCGCTTCATTGGTAATTGCATTGGTCGTGAATAAGTAATTTGAGATTGGAATGCTGAGTATAAACAGAACATACTTCTATCTGTTTTGCGGGCTTTTCATAAGTCTGTTCATATCACCGTTTATCTTCATGATTTTCGATGAACTGATCTTGGCATTGATGTTTTTCTTGGGCATACTGGATATGCTCTACAATCGTAATTGGAAAAAATATAAGATTCTTTTGGCTGGGACAGGCATATTGACTTTCTATATGTTCTATTCTGTTTTTGCCTATTCATACAATGTTCCTAAAGCTATCATCAAAGATTTCATCATTTGGATGAAACCTGTCATTGCATTTGGCATTACCTATGCCATCATGCCCGAATTTTCGCGTGCGCAAAAGCAAATTATCCGTGTCATTAGCGGCGGTTTATGCCTGTTGGGATTCGGCTTGTATTTCACACCGCTCTTTTGGGTGACTCTTTTTCATGAATACTACTTGGGCAGTCTCTTCCTTTGTACTGCTGTGGTATTCCTGATTACTGCGGACAATGACGAAAAATATGTCCTTGGCAGAAATCTTAAAAAAATTGTATTGATTCTATTGGCAGGGTTGGTCTGTGGCCGTTCTAAATATTTTGGTTCAGTTGTTGTTCTCCTGTTTATGATTTATGTATATCGTCCCGGCATCTTCTCCAAGATGACTTTGAAAAACGGCTTGATTGTCTTTGCCTTGTTTGCAGGGGTTATTGTCGTTGCCTGGGAGAAAATCAAATTCTATTTCATCACGGGTGGTGATCCCACTTCAGTATTTGACGAGGATTTGATGGTTACGGTAGCTCGCCCGATGCTTTATGTGGCGGGTGTGTTGGTACTTTGGGACCACTTCCTGTTGGGCTCGGGATTGGCATCATTTGCGACCAGTCCGTCTTCCACTGACATCAATTATTCCAACCTATATTACGAATACGGCTTGGATAATGTTTGGGGATTGTCGCCAAGTTATGATTCTTTTATCAGCGATACTTTTTATCCTGCCTTGGCCCAATTTGGGATGGTAGGAGTTGTGCTGTTTATATACGTTTGGGTGTGGTTCGGTCAAAAACTGCGTTTGGTTATCCGTAAAAATGGGATTGTTCCGTTTATTGTAGGGGTTTCCATCATTACATTGCTTTTGATTGACTCCATTGCCGCTCCGGGCATCATTAATTCCTTCGGTGAAATGTTGATGGCTGTGATGGGAATAGTCCTTGCACCGGTGAGAAATATCTCTAAAGAAGAAGCAAAAGAAATATCACACCGTCCATTGGAACAGGAAACCTCTTATTGGCGAAGTGTGAGAACCATTTAATTGAAAATTTAAAAAATTATACGATATGGAAGTCAGAAATGATGGCAAAATTGATTTTTCGAGAACTATTTATGAAATGAAAAAACATTGGAAATACTATGTGATTTCATTTGTGGTTTGTATGGCTTTGGCCGTGACTTACTGGTTCAAGAAGAATCCGGAGTATATGTTTCATGCCAATATTCTTATCGAGCAGGAAAACGGTTCTTCTACCGGAGTTGGAATGATGCAGGTAATGCGTAATTTCTCTATGGGCTCGCTTGGCGCAGGTTCAGTGGATGATGAGTTGCTTGTCTTGCAATCACGCAGTTTGCTTTGCGACATGGTTAGCGAATTGAAGTTGAACCGTATGTATATCGCAAAAGAGGGCATCAGAAATGTTCCTTTGTATAATGATACTCCTGTGAAAATCATGGCTCCTGATGCGATGTTTGACACTTTGGGCAGGGGGGCGACTTTCCAAATTCACTTGAATGTGGATTCTACTATTGACTTGACTGTAAAGAAAAGCCGTTTCAAGACTATCTTCGAAGCCGAAAACCAAAAACTGCCGATGACCGTGGCTTTGCCAACCGGTGGTATTTTTGTTTTGGACAAGACCACATTGTTCAAGAATTATGTGGACAGGGATATCGTAGCTATCGTACAAGGCAATAACGCTATCGCTGAATTCTACAAGGACGAGTTGATGATTGACCTTGCATCGAAGAAAGCAAACGGTGTTTCGTTGGAGTTGAAAGACAAGCATATTGACCGTGGTAGCGACATCTTGAACAAGATGTTGGAATTGTACAACCGCCGTCGCTTGAATGAAGTGAACAAGCGTTCTGAAAATGAAGTGAAATTCTTGGATGACCGTTTGGCTCTTTTGACCGGAGAACTTTTCGAAGCAGAGAAGAAAATTGAAGAATATAAGACCGACAATAGTTTTGTGGACATCTTGGAAGAGAACAAGGCTGTTGTTTCTCAAAGTTTGATGAACAATCAGTCTATCGTTCAAAACCAAACTCAATTGGCTGTGATGGACATGATTTGTGATTTCTTGGAAAATCCTGAAAACCGTTATGCCATGGTGCCAATCACCAACGGTGTGGGCTTTGAAAGCGTTGCCAAGTCCATTGAGACTTACAACGAATTGATTCTTCGCAGAATGCAGTTGAATCTTTCTGCAAAGCAGGACAACAAGAACTTGATTTTGTTGAACAACCAAATTGACGGTATGCGTTCGGGTGTGCTTGAAACTATCCGCAAGGCCCGTGAAAGCTCGGATATTGCCTATAAGCAACATTTGAAAGAAAATGAAAAATATATGGGCCGCATCCGCAAGATGCCGAACCAAGAACGTGAATTTGTCAGATTGTTCCGTGATCGTGAAATCAAGAACAACCTGTATATGTTCTTGATGGAACAACGCGAAAGCAGTTTGTTGAAAGTGGGTTCAAACCTTCCTAAAGGTCGTGTGGTGGATGCCGCTTATCACGATGTGAAACCTGTTGCACCGAAGAAACTGATTGTATTCGGCATTGCATTGGTTCTTGCGTTCTTGTTCCCGACTATCTTGTTCGTTTACCGTACATTGCACGCTAAGAAAGTGATTATTAAAGCTGATATTAACCGTTTGTCAAATCTTCCTATCGCTGCACAAATTGCACATAAGGACAGTGAAAACGACGTTGAATTCATGGAGTCCATTCGCGGATTGCGCAACGCCTTGGTAAAAGCTGATGTGAAATCCATCTTGGTGACTTCTTTGTTCAGTGAAGACGGAAAGACCGTTATCAGTGTGAACTTGGCGAAAGCATTTGCCAGCACGATGAAACGTGTGGCTGTGGTGGACTTCAACGGCAAACTGAAGGCTGAATTGTCGGCTAACGGTGGTCGTGACTTGTCGGAATTTGTTTCCAACGAAAACATGACAATGGACAATGTCATTGCCCATAGCGCTATCAGCGACAAGATTGATGTGGTTTCAATGGCAGCACTGGAAAATGCAGACTTGTTGTTGTCGGGCCGTTTCAATGAATTATATACAGCTTTGGCTGATAAATACGATATAGTGATTGTTTGCTCGGGTGCATTGTCTGAACACAGCACAATGGCATGCTTAGCAGACAAGACCGATAAAGTAGTCCTTGTCATCAAGTCCGGACAAGACAGAAAACAATGTGAGGCAGCATTGGGTAAAGGTCTGCGTTTGATTGACCAGGATAAAGCAGAGTTTGTTCTTAATGATTTGCAATAGATCGTTAAGAGCATTCTCGACAGTCTGTAGATTTACAATTATAAAAACTAAGATATGCAAGCAATAATATTAGCCGCAGGTATGGGCAAACGTCTGGGCGATTTGACCAAGGACAATACGAAATGTATGGTCGAAGTGAATGGAATCAAATTGATTGACAGAGCTTTGACTCAACTCTCGAAATTGTCACTGACGCGCGTGGTTTTGGTTATAGGATATGAGGGCGGCAAGTTGCGTGACTATGTCGGCGACAACTATAAGGGCCTCAAAGTGGAATATATCGAGAATCCTGTCTATGACAAAACCAATAATATTTATTCTTTGTGGTTGGCAAAGGATGTCTTGGCACAGGACGACACTTTGCTGATTGAATCGGATTTGATTTTCGATGATTCATTGTTTCAGATGTTGGTCGAAAATCCTTATCCAAGTTTGGCTCTTGTGGCGAAATATGAGCCGTGGATGGACGGAACGATGGTTTGTATCGACAATAACAACAATATCTTGAGTTTTGTACCCAAGAAGATGTTCAGATACCAAAATATCGGTACTTACTATAAGACCGTCAATATCTACAAGTTTAGCAAGAATTTCTCCACGACACAGTATATCCCATTTTTGGAAGCCTATACCAAGTCGTTGGGAAACAATGAATACTACGAGCAGGTGCTGCGTGTCATCACCATGCTTGACAAATGCGAGTTGAAGGCATTGCCTTTGAACGGACGAAAATGGTACGAAATAGATGATATTCAGGACTTGGATATTGCCGAAACTCTGTTTGCCGACGATGATATTAAGTTGGACAGAATGTACAAGCGTTTCGGCGGATACTGGCGTTTCCCGAGATTGTTGGATTTCTGCTATTTGGTGAATCCTTACTTCCCGACCACTCGCTTGAAGAATGAATTGAAATCAAGTTTTGAAGACTTGTTGACACAATATCCATCGGGCATGCGAATTAATTCCATGCTTTTGGGTAAATATTTTGGAATCAATGGCGACTATGTTTGTGCAGGAAACGGTGCTGCCGAACTGATCAAGGCATTGATGGAAAATTCAAAAGGTAAACTGGGGGTTGTATTCCCGACTTTTGAAGAATATCCAAACCGTTACGAAAAAACTGAAATCTGTGCATTCGTGCCGAAGAATGACAATTTCAGCTATACGGCGGATGACTTGTTGGAATTTTTTGCTGACAAGAACATTTCCACCTTGTTGCTCATCAATCCCGACAATCCATCCGGTAATTTTATACCGAAGGCGGATGTCGAGAGAATGGCAATTGCATTGGAAAAACTCGGCGTGAAATTCGTCTTGGATGAATCGTTTGTTGATTTCTCTGACGAGTCAACTGCAAACAGCCTGTTGGACAATGCCATATTGGAAAGGCATCCTAACATGGCTGTCGTGAAGAGTATTTCAAAATCCTACGGAGTGCCTGGATTGCGCTTGGGTTTGATTGCCAGTGCCGACAAGAACCTGATAGGTTGGCTTCGTAAGGATGTGGCAATTTGGAACATTAACTCGTTTGCTGAATATTACTTGCAGATTTTCGGTAAATACGAGTCTGACTATAAGTGTGCCTGCCGTCAGTTTATCGCTGAACGTGCACGGTTCCTTGAGGACTTGAAAACCGTAAGCTATTTGCGTGTAATCCCTTCGCAAGCCAATTATTTCTTGTGTGAGGTGACGGATAAATTCACTTCTCACGAATTGGCGAAAGTGCTTTTGTGCCAATATAATCTTTTGATTAAGGATTGTGGTACAAAATCAGCGTTTGAAGATCGTAACTACATTCGATTGGCTGTTCGTGACACAGCGGACAACAAGAAACTTGTAGAAACACTTAAATTATTGGAATCAAATAACTAATTGCGTATGAATGAATTGTGGCAGAAAATAAAAAATCATAGTATTCTTGCGAAGAATACGGGTTATTTGTCAATCATTGAATTATTTCGATTGGCATTACCTTTTATTGCCTTGCCATATATCATTCGTACAGTAGGTGCAGAAAACTACGGTATCGCCATCTTCGCACAAACCATCATTTCCTATTTCAGTATTGTCATCTCCTTTGGCCTTGACATTTCAGCCGTTAAGGACGTATCGGTCAACCGTGACAATCCGTCAGAATTGAACAAAATCGTCAGTGCTGTGCTGAGTATCAAATTGATATTATTCCTATTGTCGTTCAGTGCAATTCTGGCGGGACTATTGTTTGTACCGTTCTTTGAGAACAATAAGGCATTGATGCTATTTGCGTTCTTGACCTGTTTGTCAGATTTCCTTTTGCCAGTATGGTTCTATCAAGGTATCGAGAAAATGAAATATCTGACTTTGGTGAAAAGTCTGTCTATTGTATTCTATACGGTTACGGTGTTTATCTTTGTGAAAACAGCCGACGATTATCCGATTTTTGTACTCTTGCAATCTTTGGGTAATGTGGTGGCGGCATTTGTTGCCATTTGGTTGTTGGTGAAGGTAAACAAAGTGAAATTTGTGCGTGTGCCATGGGCTTATATGTGGTTGAAATTCAAGGAAAGTGTGCCGTTCTTCCTGTCCAGACTATCAGATACGTTCAATAGTGCGATGGCAAAAACTGTGAGCGGTGTGTTCTTTTCCATGGAGGCTGTCGCTGCATTTGACTTGGCTCAAAAGATTGCCAAGGTGGCACAGATTCCAATGCAGATGCTCAACCAAGCCGCTTATCCACACGTTGCCAAATCGTGCGATGTGAGATTCGTACGCAAATTCTTCACCTTGAATGTCGGACTTTCAGCGGTAGTTGCTTTTATGGTCTATTTGCTTGCTCCTGTGGCTATTCATATCTTTGCAGGCGACCAAATGCCTGAAGCCATCACCTTGTCACGCATCCTGTCTGTATGGGTGTTTGTTGCGGGAATTACTATCTTTATCGGTGCTCCTGTACTGGTGGCGTTCGGCTATCCAAAACCTTTCAACAACAGTGTGATTCTTTCGTCTGTCTGCTTGGCATTAATTTATTTTGGAATGTATGCTACTGACATCTTAAGTATTTATATGTTTGCTGTGGCGTTGTCCCTTTCAGAAGTGGTCATACTCGTTTACCGCTTGTATTATTGCAACAAGTACGGTCTTATCTCTCTCAGAAAAATTAAAGGATAGGGGATTAAATTTGGCGACCTTCCCATTTGCCACTCTTGAGGTATTTGTAGCTCAAGGTGAACATCACTGTAGCATAAATACATTCAGAAGACCATGCCCATGTTACATCTATGCGAAGAACAAGAATGGTAATGGTGATGTAAATCATGTAGCATAGAAGCGTGAACATTTCAATACCGAAAGCGGTTTTGGTGTTGCCTGTGCCCGAGATACTGCTGAAATATACCTGTGAAGGAATTTGGAACAAATAGGAGATACACATTACCCACAATGCAGGAACGGAATGTACGATGACTTCCTCAATGTCGGTATAGATGGACAAGAATAATTCCGGGAAGATGGCTATGATGACCAAAAGCGGTGTGATAATCAAAAAGCACAATTTCATGTGTCGGTTGATGACCATGCCCACTTTGTCGTTATGTCCACCGCCAATCATATTGCTGACCATAGATGAACAAGAAGAGGCAATACCGACCAGAATCATGAACGGGAAGCCCGAAAGACTGCGGATAACATTGGTGATTGCCAATGGTAGTTCTCCAAGGTGTTCCACATAGATGTAGAAGATGAACCACGTGGAAATGGAGAAGAAATTTTGAACCATAATCCAAGTGGAAATGCCCAAAATCTTTTTCAACTCGTCGATTTTCACCTTTGGAATAAGATTTAATCCATATTTCTTATAGTCAATCTTTCTGCGGGTATATACGATGAAGAAAATCAGTGAAACCAATTCGGCAAGGGAAGAGCCCATACCCGCACCGGCAATACCGTAGGCAGGAAGACCAAACTTACCGAAAATCAGGATATAGTTGAAAATGATGTTGGCAATAACCATCACCATCGAGTTGAGAGTCAAAGTCTTGGTTTGGGTAGTTCCTACATAGAACGCGCGGAACATGGTGGCTACGAACGAGAAGAAGAAACCATAAACACGCCATTCGATATAGGATTCCGCTTTCTCTGCTACATCGGCTGACGAAACCAACTTGTCAAGAATCATGCCCGAAAAACACTGGGTGAGGGTGAACAGCACCACTGCCAAAGCAAACAGGAAGAAGATGCCTTGATAGAACACATTGCCAATGGCCTTGTATTCGCCTTCTCCATTTCTTCTGCCAATTAAAATCTGTGCGCCCACGCTGAAGCCCATTGCCGCCAAGAAGATGACCAAATAGAATACACCAGCAATAGCAGAAGCTCCCAATTCCACCTCTCCTACGCGTCCCATGAATGCTGTATCGGTCATTCCTATAAGTTGTTCCATGACCAAACTTATAATGATGGGGTAGGCTACCAACCAGATATTTTTATAGCTAAAATCTTTCATAAGTCGTAATTTCTGTGCAAAGGTATAAAAAATTTGGCATCCGAAATTATTGAGTTATGGCTTAAATCTTTGTATTTATGGTTATTTTAACTTTTTAATTCCGCTAAAATTCGATAATTTTGTATCAGGTAAATTATGTACAAGAATGAAGATTTTTACATCGTCAGATATATCGGAAATTGAACGTTTAAGTGTTGAGCGCGAAGGAATAACCTCTTACGAGCTGATGGAGCGTGCTGCTTCAGCCATTGCGTATGAGATTATACAACGTTGGGCGACTTCACAGCGTATCATCATTTTTGCCGGACCGGGCAACAATGGTGGCGACGCTTTGGCTGTAGCCCGTCTGTTGTTGGACCAAGGCTATTGTCCTGTGGTTTTGCTGTTCAACACTCATAATAAATTGTCACACAACTGTGAATTAAATAAGAAGAGACTGGAAGAATATGATGGTGTAGATTTTACAG
>JAHHQT010000018.1 GCA_020026215.1 Muribaculaceae bacterium | reverse complement strand
ATAGATAGGCAATAATAGCGAAATATGTTTTTAGAACTGTTGCCTATCACTATGCAAAGGTAGGAAAAAAAATTAGATAATCAATTAATTTGCACACTAAATACGGCAAATTATAGATTTAATCGCCGTATTCTTCCAAATATGCTTCGCAAGCCACGCAAAGTTCATCGTACCATTGCTTGCCGAAACGGCGTATCAATGGCTCTTTCAGGAATTGATAGACACGTATATTGTTCTTGCGGCCCAAAACTTCAGCGGCCTTGCAAATCTTCCATCTGTGATAGTTGACTGCTGTGAAATCCTTGTATTCATCAATTCTAACAGGGTACAGGTGGCATGATATAGGCTTGTAGAAATCTACGCGTCCTTCACGAAACGCTTTCTCGATGGCACAATAGCACATGCCGTTTTCGCCATAACAGGTAAAGACACAATTTTTGCCGTCAACGATGGAAGTGACCAAATCACCTTCTTCGTCCACGTAGGCCACGCCTTGTTGTTCTATGACTTCTTTGGCTTTCGGGAGCAAATCATCCCATATTTCAGGAAGGATTTTCTTTAGAGTCTCATATTCTTCTTCATTGATCGGTGCTCCTGCATCTCCCTCGATGCAACATTCGCCTAAACATTTCGACAGATCACAGCAGAAAAAGCGTTCTATCAAATCAAGGCTTACCAATGCTGTGCCTATTTGTAACATAGTTGTCTCTTCAGTTTTAAATTTCACTTATTTTGAAAATTTCTGCAAAAGTACATATTATAGGCTAATCAGACAAATATCAGTCTGTTTTTAGCGGATGGTATTTACTACTTTTTCGCCTGAAATGAATTGGCGGACATTTTCCACTGCTATGTCCATCAGGCGTTTACGTGCTTCAACTGAAGCCCAGGCAATGTGAGGAGTGATTTGGCAATTTTTTGCAGTCAATAAAGGATTGTCTTTCAAGGCGGGTTCAACGGAAAGTACATCTGCTCCAAATCCTGCGATAACTCCGTTATTCAATGCGTCTGCCAATTCTTGCTCATTGACCAATGGACCACGACCTGTATTAATAACGATAGCTGACGGTTTCATCATACTCAAAGTTTCCTTGTTGATGAAATTCTTGGTGGTTTCTGTCAACGGACAATGCAAGCTGATGATGTCGGCATTTTGTAGTAAATATTCTTTAGTGACCGGGGTAATGCCTTCCGGTAATTGTTCTGCTTTCTTGGATGTCATGGCAATAACTTTAATTCCCAATGCCAATGCTACTTTCGCAACCGCCATACCGATATTTCCCAAACCTATCAAACCCATGGTCTTGCCGTAAAGTTCCATAATCGGTTGGTCCCAGTAGCAGAAGTCGGTGGAGTTGCTCCATCTGCCTTTGCGGTTTTCTTCGGTGTAGTGTGCGATTTGATTGGTGAAATTCAAAATATGGGCGAACACCATTTGTGCAACCGACATGGTGCTGTAGGCAGGAATATTGGTTACGATGATTCCTTTATTATGGGCAGCTGCAATATCAACCACGTTATAGCCGGTAGCCAGTACGCCGATGTACTTCAATTTTGGAAGTTGAGCAATCGCTTCGGCATCCAGTACCACTTTGTTTGTCAATACAATTTCAAAATCTTTGGCACGTTCCACGACATCTTTTGCCGATGTACGGTCGTAAATGGTCAAATCACCTAAATTTTTGAAACCTTCCCAGTTCAAATCTCCGGGATTTAATGTGTAGCCGTCAAGAATACAGATTTTCATAATAAAGAATGTTGTTTTATACAAAGATACATTAACGGCACTAAAGAAAAAAGGTTTGTCGTCAATTTTTTATTCCTAATTAAGGGGCGAAAACGGTTCAAATTTAATCGTGCAATGAATATAATTAATTCTATTTTTGTGGGTTATGATTCGGAATGATAACTTGTGATAGACCACAACTCTCGATAATAATGAATTGAGGTATTTTGTTCGTTATTCTTCAAACTCTGCCATGTATTTGCTAACCGATGAATAAAAATTCTATATCGTTTGTTTATCGCATAAAAGAGCAGAGGCTTTGCGTAAATGGTTGATTTTTTGATTAATCTTGACAAAATTTGTTGGAAAAGATGACGTAATATTTTGTGAGAATAGAAAAATGGTGTATCTTTGCACCGCAAATTAAATATTAACTAATTAAAATTGTCTTAGAATGTATTTGAATTCTGAAGAAAAAAAGGCGATCTTCGAGAAATACGGTAAGTCTAATACTGATACTGGGTCTCCAGAGGCTCAGATTGCATTATTTTCAATCCGTATCGCTCATTTGACTGAACACTTGAAGTCAAATCACAAAGATCATAACACAACTCGCGCTTTGAAAATGTTGGTAGGTAAACGTCGTCGTCTTCTTGACTACTTGGCTAAGAAAGACATTGAACGTTACCGTGCTATCGTTGCTAAATCAGAGCTAGGTATCAGAAAGTAATCTTAGATTGCTTAAAGTCTAATGAAGTCAGCATGCTTTTGTATGCTGACTTCATTTTTTATGGAAACAATTAGGATTAATTTGCGAAAAAGATTATTTAATTTGTAGAGTTTTCGCTATTTTCGCAGTAAATATACATTAATATAATCAACATGGATAAAGTTACAGTTAAAGTCATCAATAAATCAAAGAATCCTTTACCACAATACGGCACCCCTTATTCGGCAGGCATGGACTTGCGTGCTAATTTGGACGAGCCCGTTGTTATGAAACCGATGGAACGTAAATTGATACCGACAGGTATATTTATGGAACTTCCGGCAGGGTACGAATGCCAGATTCGTCCTCGCAGTGGTTTGGCTTTGAAGAGTGGTATAACTGTATTGAATACTCCGGGTACAATTGATGCGGACTATCGCGGTGAAATCTGCATTATCCTAATCAATTTGTCAGCAGAAGACTTTGTAATCAACAATGGCGACCGTATTTGTCAAATGGTGGTTGCTCAGCATTCAACCGTTGAATGGGCACAAACAGAGGTTCTTGAAGGATCAGAACGTAGTGCCGGCGGTTTCGGTCATACCGGAGTAAAATAATTTGAAACAAGAAGATGAAGAAATTTAAGCTGATATTGGCTTTCGTCTGTCTGTTCTCTTTTGTTGCAGGTGCAGTGACTACTGCCGACGAGGAGGCGATGAACAAACGAAAGGCTGAATATTTCTATTTGGAGGCTTTGACACGTAAGGAAAGCGGAGACAATACCACTTTCTACGAATTGATGCGTCGTGCGCATCAATTAGATCCGTCGAATGCCACTTATGCGTATTATTTGGGTACTGTTCAACTGATGGCTAACGATATCACCGATGACGAACTGAAATCCAGTTTGGAATTGATGAATGATTTCGCCAAAGCCTATCCCGATGAGTTGTACGAAAACTACGTATATGCCATGCTGAATCAAAAAATGGGAAAATTCGATACAGCGATTAGTGTATTGGATACTTTGATTGCTTCGAATCCCGATAAATCAGCATTGTATGCCAGTGTGGCTGATTGCTATGCCGGTAAGGGCGATTTCAAAGGAGCGGTCAATGCGTTCAACAAATTGGAAGAGATTGAGGGAAAATCCTATAATATTTCATTGCCGAAGGTACGCTTCATGATGGCGATGAACGATACGGCTGCCGTGTTGCAGGAAGGTCACGACTTATTGAAAAGCAATCCGAAAAGTGCTTTGAACAATTTGTTTGTCGGTGAATTGTATGACATTCTGAAACGTCCGGACAGTGCATTGGTCTATTATGACAAGGCGTTGGAACTTGACCCTGAAAACGGTAAAATCAATTTGTCAAAGGCATTTGTTTACCAACAAATGAAAGATTCCGTGAACTATGAAAAGGAAATCCGTTTGGCTATTTTCAATAAGGGCGTGGATATGGAGACCAAATACAAGATTGTGGAAACCTATGTCAGAGCCAGTATTTTTGAAAATGATACCGTTGTTGACAAGCAAAAATCCGAAAGAGTGGAAAATATGTTCCGTTCCGTGTTGAGTGAATATCCGCGCGAAACTGAATTTTTGAAACTATATTGTAGTTATTTGTCGTTCTATTCTGATTACGAAGGCGCAGCAGAGCAAATGCAGTATGTCGTTGACTTGGATCCTACGGATATTGGTAGTTGGGTGCAATTAATGAACTACAAGATGTATGCACAGAAATTTGACGAAGCGTTGAAGATTGGTGAAAAGGCTTTGTCCTACAATCCCGACGATTTGGAAATCAAATATGTAATGGGTATTATCTATAGCATGAAGAAGGATTTTGTCAATGCGTTGGAGCAATATAAGTTTGTATTGAAGGAAAACGAGAAAGTACAAACGCTGAACGATGCCGACATCTATTCTTCAATGGGGGATGCCAACAATGCCTTAAAGAATTTTGATGAGGCGAAAAAATGCTATGACTATGCCGTTGAATTGTCGCCAAACAACTTGTTGGCATTGAACAACTATGCATATATGCTTGCCGAACAAAACATGGAGATTGACAAGGCTGAAAAGATGTCGAAAAAGGCGGTTGACGGAGACCCAGAGAACGTTTCGTATTTGGACACCTACGCATGGATTTGTTTCGTGAAACAAGACTACAAGAAAGCACTTGAATATATCGAAAAGGTAATGGACGTTGTTACCGAAGAAGAAATTACAGGCGAATTGCTGGAACACTACGGTGATATCCTGTTTATGAATGCCCGTCCTGCTGATGCGGTTGAACAATGGAAAAAGGCTTTGAAACTGGGTGATGTCTCTGAAGTGTTGGAGCGCAAGGTGAAACATAAAACTTACTTCTATGAATAAAATAGGATTTAAAATATTCATTGTTTTCTGCTTGTTGATTACGGTGGCATCCTGTCGTTCCAAACGCGATGTCTCAGATGTCAAGTCGGGCGGTGATGCAACAATTGTACAGGCTGACAAATACAATGTCAATACAATTCTGCAAGCCAATACAGATTGGACGGATGTGACCATCAACGGTAGCATTACCATCAGCACATCCTCAAATTTGAGCAGTGCCGTGCAGTTGAAAATGATTAAGGATGAATCCATTTCCATTTCTATCCGTCCGTTGTTGGGCATTGAAATGGGAAAACTTTATATTACCAACGATTCAATAGTTGTCCTCGACAAATATCATAAGTTGTTTTTCAAAGGCTCTATCAAGGGCTATGTAGATGAAAAAATCAATATCAGTTCTTTGCAGAACCTGTTGCTTTCACGAGCATTCATTCCCGAAGCAAAGGCTATCAACTTTGACTGGAAAGACTGCTACCAGGCAACTCGTACCGATGAAAACGGTCACTGGACTTTGACTCCCAAAGAGCAGGACCGCCAGTTTGCCTATAACTTTGATATGGAAGGCAACAATCTGAAGAATTTTAATCTTGAAATTTTGAATGGTCGTCCGGATAATGTCTATTCAATGGCTTTCAGCGGTTATCGTTTGACTGATAACGGCATTGTGGCCTCTCAATTGAAAGCCAATATTCCTATTCAGGACACTACTGTCAAATTTCAAATGCTTTTAAACAAGTCGGTACGTTGGAACAGTGGAATACAGGATTATATCCGTATCCCGAATGATGCCCAACAAATTACTATTGCCGACATTTCAAAACTGTTATCTAATCCATAGGCAATGAGAAGATTAAAGAATATCCTATATCTGTTTTTTGCGTGTGTCTTGTTCTGTGGACAAGCAGATGCCCAATCTATGACGGATTTGAAGAAACAACAACAAACCGCACAGAAGGAGATAAAGGAGACTTCCGATAAAATCAAGCAAAACAAAAAGAAAACCCGTAAGTCGTTGAACAGCTTGAACCGCATTACTGCCGACATTCGAGCACAGGAAAGACTGGTGAATAAATTGTTGAAAGAAGTGGCGGACATCAATTTGAAGATTGATGTGATAAATAAGGATATTGAAGAAAACAACAAGAAGTTGGAACGCTTGAAAGACAATTATCTGAAAGCTATTCGCCAGATGCGAGGCCGTAGAAATTCGGTCAATAAACTGTCTTTTCTGTTTTCTTCGGAATCTTTCCATCAGGCTTACCGTCGTATGCGCTATTTGAAAGAATTTTCGGAATGGCGAGGTAAACAGTCTGACGAAATCAAGCAAATCCAACAACAATTATTGGAAAAGAAGGCCTCTTTGGAAAAATTGCAGGCTGAAAAGAATAACAAGATAATGGTTATCAATCAAACCAAGTTGAGTTTGGTCACTAAAAAGAATGAGCAGAGTCGAATTGTCAAGTCTTTGAAAGATGAGGAATCAGAATTGAAACAAGTTTTGATGGACAAGGAGAAAGAAGCCAAGGCTTTGGACAAGAAACTAAATGAATTGATTGAGGAAGAAGAACGCAAGGCAGCCGAACGTGCACGTGTGGAGGCTGAGGAACGTCGTAAAGAGGCTGAACGTCAGGCTAAAATAGCTGAAGAAAAACGTAAGGCCGAAGAAGAACGCATCCGTCAGGAAAAAGAAGCTCAACAGAAAGAGTTGGAACGCTTGCAGAAAGAAGAAAGCAAGAAGGCGGAAAAGCGTCGTCAGAAAGAATTGAATAAACGCAAGAAGGAAATCGAAGAGCGTCAGAAAGAATTGCGCAAACAGGAGGAAGAACTACAGAAACAGCGCGAGGAAGAACAGCGTAAGATTGAGGAAGAGAAGAAGGCAAAATATACGATGGACAATGCGGAATTCAAGTTGTCAGGTAGTTTTGCAAGCAACAAAGGCAATCTTCCTTCTCCGGTCGTTGGCAAATCAAGAGTTGTCCGCCAGTTTGGCCGTCATAAGCACCCATTGTTGCAATATGTCGAAACCGATAATCCTGGTATTGATATAGAAGCAGAACAAGGGGCTGAAGCCAGAGCCGTGTTCGACGGTAAAGTCTCTGCGATTTTCCAAAAAGCGGGATTTAACAATATCGTTATGGTTCGCCATGGTAATTATTTGACTATCTATGCCGGATTGGAGAAAATTTATGTCAAGACCGGTGACAAACTTTCAGCAGGAGAAAGAATCGGTAAGATATTCTCGGACGAAGAAGACGACAACCGCACATTGTTGCACTTTGAAATCCGTAAGGAACGCCAGAAATTGAATCCTGAATTGTGGCTTAAATAAGATTTGAAAAATGATTGAAATAAAAAGATACACACAGGAAAACCGTCCAGAATGGGATGAGTTTGTGAAACGATGCAAGAACGCTACTTTTTTGCACCTTCGCAACTATATGGATTATCACTCTGACCGTTTCAAGGATTTTTCCCTAATGGCATTCAATGAAAGGGGAAAACTAATTGCCGTTTTGCCTGCCAACTTTGTGGATCACACGATGTATTCCCATCAAGGTTTGACTTATGGCGGATGGTTGACACTTGCCAAGCATTTCAGTGTGAACACCATGATGGACTTGTTTGAATCGATGGCGGATTTCCTTCGGAAGAATGAGTTTACCAAATTGGTTTACAAGACAGTTCCTCATATTTTTCATCAATATCCTGCTGAAGAAGATATGTATGCCTTGTTTCGCTATGATGCGAAATTGGTAACGGTCAATATTTCTTCAGTAGTGGATTTGACACAACCGAATTTGTTTAGCCAGTCCACTAAGCAAAGGTTGAAAGAAGCTCAAAAGTCGAATATAACAGTGGCGGAAACGCAGGATTTCAAGGCTTTTTGGAAAATTTTGGATGAAAATCTGGAACGCAAATATGGGGCTAAACCTGTGCATACGATTGAAGAAATAGAATTGCTTCATAGTCGTTTTCCAAAACAAATCCGTTTGTTTGGAGCTTTTCAAAATAATCAAATGATTGCCGGTACTGTTATTTTTGAGATTGCAGATACCGCACACACTCAATATATTTCCACCAAGGTTGAGGCGGAGGACAATGGAGCATTGCGTCTGTTGTTCAATGAACTTATCACAAAGGTTTACAAGAACAAACGCTATTTCGACTTTGGAACATCCAACGAAGACAATGGTCATTATCTGAACAGAAATCTGATTGAAACAAAAGCCGGTTATGGTGCTCGTGGGGTGGCTTACAATATATTTGAACTAAACCTATAATTGAGAATTGAACAAGGAATCAAACATATCACGTGCAATAGTCAAGGCTGTCGGCATATTTGGAGGTGTGCAGGCGGTCAATGTGATTTGTTCGGTAGTCCGTGCCAAATTGATTGCCCTATGGATAGGTCCAGTGGGTATGGGACTTTTTGGATTGTTCAACAATACGGTGGAAATGATTATTGCCATCACTTCGTTGGGAATCCGTAACAGTAGTATCCCCGAAATTGCGAAGGCGGACAATAGCGGTGATGCCAGATTGTTGGCAACTACCATTTCGCTTATCCGTCGTTGGTCATGGTTGGTCAGCATTTTCGGAGCGGTAGTAACTTTGGCTTTTGCCTCATGGTTGAGCCAATTGGTTTTCGATACCGATGCCCATACTTGGGAGTTTGTCCTGCTTGCATCGGTAATGATGTTCAATGGTCTGGCTAATGGCGAACAGTCCATTTTGCAGGGAACATCCATGTTGCGACGATTGGCGCATGCTTCGATGTGGGGTGTGGTCAGCGGATTGGTGCTGTCGGTTCCGATGTTCTACTTTTGGGGTGAAAAGAGTGTCGTTCCGTCTATCATTGTCTATAATGCAATGATATTCCTGTTCTCCTATATTTTTAGAAAAAAAGACTATACGAAAGTCAATCTTTCGATGCGTGATACGCTTGACAAGGGTAAAGGCTTTGTCCGCTTGGGTATCTATATGACAGTAAGTGGCTTTATTACTATGCTGTTCACTTATATTTTCTCCATCTATTTGAACCGTACGGCAGGAACGGATGCTGTCGGCTTGTATCAGGCAGGCTATACCTTGTATAACAAATATGTGGCTTTGGTATTTACGGCGATCGGCTATGAATACTATCCTCGAATTTCAGGCGTGAGTGACAGTAAGTTGCGCCTCCACGCATTTGTGTCACAACAAATCAATGTGGTGATGCTGGTTTTGTTGCCGTTGATTTCCGTGTTTCTTTTGGCTCGGGAGTTGATGGTATCAATTCTTTATACTGCTGAATTTTCTACAATTATACTATATATATCATTGGCGATTATCGGTACAGTATTCCGTGCTTATTCATGGTGCTTGGCTTTCGTTATCTTGGCAAAGGGTGACGGTAAAACCTTCATTGTTACCGAGACAATCAGTTCTGCTATCGGGTTCATCTTGAATGTGGTGTTCTTCGAATTATGGGGCTTGAACGGATTGGGTTTTGCCTATACGATGTGGTATTTCATTTATTGCGTGATTATACAATATGTTTATAATCGCAAGTACAAACTGTCGGTTTCGTCGGGTGCGATTGTAAACACTTTGATAACACTCGCCGTAGTCGTTGCCGTGTTTGCGATGGTGGAATACGACTGGTGGATATTGGCCATTATTGCAACACTTGTCATTTCGTTGTATTGTGGTCGAAAAATTTATGTTATGGTAAAAAAATAATAACGATATGAAATTTATCTCTTGGAATGTCAATGGCATCAGAGCTTGCAAGGACAAGGGGTTCTCTGAAGCATTCAAAACTATCGATGCCGATTTTTTTTGTTTACAAGAAACAAAAATGCAAGCAGGTCAGTTGGACTTGGCTTTTGAAGGTTATGAATCTTATTGGAACTATGCCGAAAAGAAGGGCTATTCCGGTACAGCTATCTTCTCCAAACACAAGCCATTGAATGTGACTTACGGTTTGGGAATTGAGGAACATGACCACGAAGGTCGTGTCATCACTCTTGAAATGGAAAATTTCTTCTTGGTGACTTGCTATACTCCAAATTCACAGGACGAATTACGCCGTTTGGAATATCGTATGACTTGGGACGATGCTTTTCGTGAATACTTGAAAAAGTTGGATGAAAAGAAACCTGTCATCATTTGCGGAGATTTGAACGTGGCTCACAAGGAAATTGACTTGAAGAACCCGAAAACCAACAAACGCAATGCAGGATTTACTGACGAAGAACGTGGTAAATTCACAGAGTTGTTGAATGCAGGATTTACCGATACTTTCCGCCACTTCTATCCGACTGATGAAGGCAAATATTCATGGTGGTCCTATCGTTTCAGAGCTCGCGAAAAGAATGCAGGCTGGCGTATTGATTACTTCTTGACTTCCAAAAGATTGGATGACAAACTTGTCAGTGCAGGAATTCACAACGAAGTTTTCGGCTCTGACCATTGTCCTGTTGAGGTTGTAATTAATTTATAAATGAAAAATAAATAATGTACGAAGAAAGAATCACTCAAGCTGTAGAAAATTTTAAAAAGGGATTTAACTGTTCGCAGTCAGTAGTAGCTGCATTTTGCGACCTGTATGGGTTGGACGAGAACTTGGCTTTGCGTGCTGCCGCATCGTTTGGCGGTGGTATCGGTCGTATGCGTCAAACTTGCGGTGCTGCCTGCGGTATGTTTTTCCTTGTAGGTCTTGAAACTGGCTCTGTTGATCCAAAAGACAGAGAGGGAAAGGGAGCAAACTATGCTGCTGTGCAAGACTTGGCTGGCAAATTCAAGGAGATTAACGGCTCTATCATTTGTGGTGAGTTGTTGGGACTGAAACCAAAAGCCCCGACTCCTTCCGAACCGGAACAACGCACAGAACAATATTACAAGAAACGTCCGTGTGTGAAGATGGTTGAAACTGCCGCAACTCTTTTTGCTCAATTTTTGGAAGAAAGACATAAAAACGATTAGTCATTCATGGGTAAATATACGTTTGAAATTTGTGCAAATTCTGTAGAAAGTTGTATTGGCGCTCTCCGTGGTGGTGCGCAACGTGTTGAACTTTGTGCCGGGATTCCCGAAGGGGGAACTACTCCGTCATTTGGAGAAATCAAAACGGCAAGGACTTTGTCGGGATTGAAATTGAACGTAATTATCCGTCCTCGAGGGGGCGATTTTATCTATTCTGTCCAAGAGTTGAAAGCAATGGCGTACGACATTGAGGCTGCCAAAGACCTCGGTGTTGATGGTTTGGTTTTCGGCTGTTTGGACGAAGATGGCTATATCGACATTCAAGCAAATGAACGATTAATGAAAGTGGCAGGGGATTGTCCTGTCACTTTCCATCGTGCATTTGACCGATGCCGTAATCCGTTTCGTGCATTGGAAGAAATCAAACAAATGGCTTTTGCCCGTATCTTGACTTCGGGACAACAGCCTACTGCTCCACAAGGGGCAGAATTGATTCGTCAACTGGTTGAAAAGGCAGATGACGATATTATTATCATGCCCGGGTGTGGCGTGAATGAAAACAATATCCGTGAATTGGCACATTATACAGGAGCTCATGAATTCCATTTCTCAGCCCGTGAAAAGGTAAAAAGCCGAACTGCTTTCCGCAATCCGGCTGTTATGATGGGAAATGATGCTTCCATAGATGAATTTTCGCGCGATGTGACCACCTCTAAAAGAGTACGTGCCACTATTGAAGCGCTGACTATAGACCATCAATAATTTTCATCATTTGGGTGCCCAGTCCGATAGTATAGCCGTGTGATTCAAATACCACACGATTGAAGGTGTCGGCAATGATGAAGATAGGCAATGGCGTTCCGTCTTGCAGATTCATTTCTTTACAAATCTCTTTTTGAATATTCTGTAGGTTGTCGATTCCGTAAACCACATTGTTCGGCATTCCCTTGAATCCTTGTGCATGGAACTTGTTGTAAGCGGCTTTGTCAGAAAATAGCAATATCATTTTGCGTCCCCATTTCTCCAATTCCTTTGCTTTGTGAATGATGTCGTTGATGGCATGGTTGGTCGGTTCTTGTCCTACCCCCAAGCATCCTACGGCAAAATATCCGCGACCTGTGGTTAATAGGACAGAAGTTTCGGCATCGGTTTCAGCCAAAGTAAATCTTGACTCGGAGTTGAAACTGCCGATTACACGGATGGCTTCGCTATTGTCGCGCATTTTCAAGGTTTCCAACCTCTTTTCATCTGCTTCGATATTAAAGAAATTCACACAGCTCAACACACTTCCGTTTGCCAAACGACTGCCTGTAACCATTTGGTAGTAGCCTTCGGGGATCTTGGTGTAGTTGCCAAATGTCACACTTGCTTTCTCAAAGTCGGGATAGGTCTGCAAATTGAATTTCCCCTTTTCAAACTTTGACAAAGTATAGTGACGGTAGTATTCAGGATCTTTCAATTTTGGAATCGGATCATATTTCAGTTGTAGGAATCCTGAGCCTGTTATGTCTGACTTTCCTGTGGAGAAATCAACGGTAATTGTATCTTTTTTATGGATATAGCAGGTATTTCCCGTGATGCCGTCAATATATGACGGTATTCCGCAGGAACGTGCCGAGGCAACAAAAAATACAGGCAATGACTTGCTATCGCTGGTACGGCTGTTCAAAATGCCAATCGGGGAGATTAGTGTGGAGACGGTTGACCATTCATCGTGTAGGGTGATGTTCCTGCGACACCAATCTACTAAAAGTTCGGGATTGCTACGGAATTTAGTCGCTTGTTCTTTGCCGAAGAAATCCTGTAGAGCCTTTCTATAAGGAGTCAGCATCTCGTAGGAAATACGTGGTGCGAGGATGGTGGTGATGTCACTTTCCATAGCTGTGTTATAAAGATGATTGTTTAGGATATCGGCTTTTGTATCTCTCAAATCTTTTTCGGCAAGAGTGGACAATAAATCCAAGGCGCGTTGTGCAACTCCCTTTTGGGCTGCGGTCTGTAAGAAAGATTGAATTTCATGGTGGTTGCCGCGTGATGCAACGATATATTTCTCTATTTCTTCCACTTTGTAGCGGTTCGCTTTCGCAAATTGGGCGATGTCTTCCGCCGTTGGAAATGTGGCAATATAGGCATTGCGTATAGAATCTTCTCGGTTGAAACGAATGTCGTTTTGTTTGCGTTGTTCTGCGCTGACAAACGGTACGTTCGGTTTCTCTGTCGGGGGCACAATATCCAATTCTATGGAGAATTCATCACCGATGGTATGATTCAAAACTATAGTCTTGGTCTGGTCTTTGCCGAAACTGCATTTTTCGATTCCAAATTGGTTGCCGTGGTACGCCATAACAACCATATCACCCAGCCCTGCGTTAAGAGTGGTGATGCCCTCTGCGTTGCATTTCTTGCGTGAAACGGTGAAGTATTCTGCATAGTTATAGAGCTTGAATTCCACTTCGGCATCAGGTATTACGTTGCCTCCCTTATCCACAACTTGGATGGTGATTCCAGCATTGTCACCATAGTTGGAAATGATGTTGATTTCAGTATAGTTCTTGGTGACTTTCATAATATCTTCCGGGCCGTCATAGCGTCCGAAGACCTTGGTGTGCATCAGCATACCGCGACTTGCAGGGGCATTGAACCAACCCAAGTTCAAGACTGGTTCAGGTTCACAAGCTCCCAAAAAATACCATTTTCCATTCACCCATGCTTCCACCCATGCGTGGTTGTCGTCTGTGTGTGCCCAACGTGGGGTATAGACTTGTCGGGCAGGAATGCCTACTGAACGCAAGGCGGCTACCAGAAATGTCGATTCTTCGCCACAACGGCCGTAGGCGGTGCTTACTGTTGCCAATGGTGAGCTTGTGCGCTGGTCAGAAGGACGATAGTTCGCCTTTTCGTGGCACCAGTGGTTTACTTCGAGTACGGCATCATACATTGACAATCCTTTGATGCGGTCTTTCAATATATCGTGGAAAATCATTCGTGAGTTATCCAAATTTTCATTGTTCACACGAATAGGTAACACGAAATGACGGAAGATTTTTTCGGGGATGTTCCACTTCATTTCCTGCGCTGTGCTGAGGGTACTGCGCACATTCTCCAAATAGAATTCACCCGAATAGTCGGTAATGTCACCAATTGGCATATAGGCATAGAGCATTTTCAGACATGCTTCTTCCTGTGCAGAGAGGTCGTTGTCAAAAATTTTGAAAAGGTCACCATTGGGTAGAATTTCTTGTTTTTCTTGGAAGTCCTTTTCCACTTGTTCTAAGAATGTCTGAGCATTGACAGTTACAGCCAATAGCAGAAGCGCGAGGGTAATATATATCTTCTTTGTCATGGTTGGTTATTTTAAGGTAAGTATGATGATTCGGTCAATAGAGTCTTCTATTCCTGACAGGTCAAGAGTAATTCCCTTACCTTTGATTTCGGTGAAATTCACTTTTTGTCCGTTGTTCATGCAGACGGCAGAAGCAACCTCTTGATATAAAGGAAGATAGAGACCGTTGTCTTGTAAATCAAGAATATGAATATAGAGTAGGTTGCCTTTTTGCGTAGTTGCGCCCCAATCATGCGGAGCAATCAATCCGCCTCGAGTGCCGTAAATGCTCTCGCCGTACTGTCTCAACCATTGTCCTATTTCTTTCAAGCGAAGAAGAGCGGTTGCTGGGAGCTTTCCGTCGGGTTGAGGTCCTACATTCAAGAGTAGATTGCCGTTGCGGCCTGCCGCACGTACCAAATAATGAATCAGATCTTTGGTCGTTTTATAGTCTTGGTCGGTAATTTTATAGCCCCACATTCCGTTCATGGTTTCGCAAGTTTCCAAAGGAAGCGTGCTGATGCCCTGACCGGAAAGCCCTGCTGTGTTTTCGCCCGGGAGGTCGCGCTCAAAGATTTGGATGTCTTCGCCTTCAAATGGTGTTAAATGGTGGTTATTGTCAACCAGACAGTCCGGTTGAATACTGTGGATATGGTCGTAAAGACCGCGCAATTTCCAATCAAACTTTGGATTGATGTCCTGGTCCCAAACTCCGTCAAACCAAATCGCTCCTACTTTGCCATAATTCGTCAAAAGTTCAGAAAGTTGGCGTTTCATGAAATCATAATAGTGAGGATAGCTGATGCCCTTGTTGGGTCTGCCTGTACCTAAACCTGTACGGCCTCGGGGACAATCATCGCGCCACCAGTCAATCAAAGAATAGTAGAGATGCAGTTTGACGTTTTGCTTGTGGCATTCGTCAGCCAATTGCAGAACAATGTCTTTTCCGTAAGGAGTGGCATCTACGATATTATAGTTGGATTCGTTGGTTTTGAACATCGAAAATCCTTCGTGGTGTCGTGTGGTGAAACAGATATATTTTGCGCCCGAATCCTTGATGGCAGAAACCCATTCTTCTGCATTGAAATCGTGAGGGTAGAAGGCATTCGCCAGTTTTTGATATTCGGCGTAGTTGATGTTTCGGTTGGTCATGGTCCATTCGCCTGTCGCCAGCATAGAGTAGAGTCCCCAATGCAGGAATATGCCGAATTTCGCATCTTGGAATTCCGTGCGTGCCTGCAAGTTTTCGGCGGTAGGTTGGTACGGAGCTTCGGCTTGGATTCTGCCGAAGAACAACAAAACCAATAGTAGGGAAACGATTCTTTTCATTATAGTCGATTTTAAGGATTCAAGGTATTGTATAGCTTTGGTACAAAGATAGTAACGATTCATTCAGAAATGTATATTTTTAGAATTTTAAATATTGGTTTTACTAAATTATACTTTTCTGCTATTTAGTCATATTCCAACCGTTTAAAACTCTGTCCTAAAATGCATAACCGATGGATAGAAATATACTTTGGCTACACTCCTTCTTCGGTACATAGTATTTTTGACCATTGGCTAATGTAACATTTCTTCGTCCGGAATAATAGTCAAGATTTGAAATGTAATATCCTGCCTTGAAAACAAAACGGTCAACGGCAAAGCAGACCGAAGCCCTTGCATTCCAATAAAACCATTTGAGTCCTTTATTCGAGAACTTTCTATAATCAACGGTTTGCCCGATTCCGCCCGAAATTTTCTTAATCTCGTAGGTCAAAGAATTCCGAAATGGACATGCCAAACTTAAACCAGGCTCTGCTTGAATCCAAAGGCGATAGTTGTTATCTGAACTTTTCCATAATGCAGGAGTTTTAATCGCCAAAGACGGTTTAAATATTACCCATCCTATATTCCTTTCATTGTCAGCAAGCTCTGCCTCGTGTCCGTCTATAATGGTCTGTCGCCCCGGTTGATTATATTGGCGTGTTAATTCCAGACCAAATGACAAACCTAAATACTTATGGAAATTCCAACTTACTGATGGCTCGATTTGCCAGGCCTGTTCATTATTGAGATATATTCCTCCGTATAAATCTGCAGTAAAAACCGACTTGTCATATTTGGCGTATGTATTAATAGGTATGCAATATGATATTAAAACAACTAAAATTATCCAACACTTTTTCATTTCTTTGTTTCCTATTTTTTAGGTCGTCCGCCAAGAACAAAACCGAGAGTTAGACTGAAGTTGTTGTATCCTTTTCTACAGATGTTGAATTGGGTGGTAATGCGAATATGATGAAGAAACTCTACGCCTACACGTGGCGAGAACAACATAGAAGTTCCTTTAGTTGGAAAATATTTATCTCCGACCACATCATTAAAAGCAACACCTATCGCTGTTCCAATAAAAGGGTTGATTTTCTTCCCTTGCTGAAAATTATAGTCGCCTGTCAAGGCAAGTCCTAATGTTCTATTGTTCTGCCAACGGTCTTTCCCGTCATTAAAAAGATGTTCATAACCGCGACGTGCCGTTGAAAGTTCAAGCATAAGACCACAATCCCATGGCGTACCTTTAAAATTGTATCTGCCTTCTAAACCTACCGATGCGCTAATTTGAGATTTACCATCATGATAACCACCCAATGGCGTGGTAAGGCCGGCTCTGATTTCACCTTCTAAGATTTGTGTGATACCGATTTTTCCTTGACTATATACTGCAACTGTTTGAGATAGTAAGAAAACGAAAACTAAAATTATTTTTTTCATAATATTCAATACTTCGGTAATTTTCTACCGATATTTTAAAAGTTAAACATAGAGCCAGTTAAAATTAGCTCAATAAACATATAATTGATTTTTGAAATGTTGTCAAAATTGCACAATCAAGTGGTGAAATTTGTAGGTGAAATGCTAATTGTCTGATAATGTAGAAGAAAAGCGTTGCGCCTTTCGTTGATATTAACGACCTAACATTCGTTTCCAAGACTTCAATTCAAGAAAAGTATAGACATATTTTGAGGGATCTTGTGGAGGATTGCTCATTTCGTCGCGACGTACCAATATCTTGTATTGCATACCTTCCTTGTGCTCGAATCCTTTGATTTCAGAATAGAAGTATTGCCATTGGTTGTCGTCACCGAATTTTACCTTTAGGCATTTTTGAGGGCCTACGCCGACACAATCCACTTTATGCTGGTAGATGGTCATTTCAATAGTGTCACTTTTCATAATTTCCCCGAATGAATGGCTTTCTGTCATTTTGTTGGTTTTACAACTACTTATACCTAATGCAACTGTTACAATTAAACAGATTGCTATAAGGCTCTTATAAACGTTTTTCATAATGTTTGAGAGTATTTCTTGTTAAAATCCACGTAATTTCTTGCCTTTTTGGTTCTTTAAGTCTTCATAAACTTTCTCTACTGCTGCCTTGGGCGTGTACGGAGGAAAGTTAATCATAAAATTTCCGCTTTCAATGGCTGCATTTACTTTAGGATTGCAAATCATTTTGCCTTTGTAGATGAAGCCAATGTTTGAGCCGATGGCCTTTTCTGTTTCTTTTGCCCATTTCTCGACATCGGAAACCTTGCCTGTGATGGTGTAGAGATAGACATCACTGCCTTGCACGTTCACAGAGTCAATCTTTAATTCGTCGAATTTGTTTGCTGTCGCAATCGGACGATTTTTCACTGTGTTTTCTTCGTTGTCAATAATTAGATACCAACCGTCGTGAAGTTTTGACTTTCCAAACTGTGTTGAGCACGATACGGAAAGTAGCAAAAACATTCCTAATAAAAGTTTGATTTTCATTATAAAAAAATTGAATGGCTATAATGCCCTTTGACATTATAGCCATTTTGTTGGATAAAAAAACTTATTCTTTGCTAATTGTGTTCCAAACTCCTGCACTCAAAGCAGCACCAAAGAAAGGAGCTACGATGAATAACCAAAGTTGTTGGAGAGCAGCACCACCTTCGAATAAAGCCGGGCCGATGCTTCTTGCTGGGTTCACTGAAGTTCCTGTGATAGGAATACAAACGATGTGAATAAGTACCAAAGTCAAACCGATTGCCAAGCCGCCAAGGTTGCCTGCACCTTTCTTAGAGTCAGTTGCACCTAATACAACCAAAACAAAGATAAATGTAAATACAGCTTCAGCAATGAAAGCCTGTAGCATTTCGCCATCGTCAAATACGTTGGCACCAGTAGCAGTTGTACCACCGCTATTGCCTGTAGAAACCAATGCAAATAGAATTGCTGAACCAATAATTGCGCCAATTACTTGGAAGAGCATATACATTCCTGCATCTTTTGCATTCATTCTGCCTGATAAATAAACGCCCAATGTGATTGCCGGGTTGATGTGGCAACCAGAAATACCACCGATTGTGTATGCCATTGCAATTACAGCCAAGCCGAATGCCATAGCAACTCCTAATGTTCCTACTCCAGATGCGACAGAACCTGCTGCTCCGTATTGGGCTGCAAATACTGCGCTACCGCATCCCATTAATACAAGTACCATTGTACCGATTAATTCAGAAATGTATTTTTTCATAATTAAAAATTTATTGGTTAATTCAAAAGTAGAAACAAAATTCTTAATTGCAAAATTTTAATTTGGGAAATTGGGGGAAATGCTAATAAAAGGGACAAAAAAATATCAGGTATCACTTTTTAGTGATGACTGATATTGCTTTATTAACTTATGAGAAATAATTTAAAATTAATCGGAATACTCCGATTTGGCATTTTCGTGCTCTCGCGCGAGTGAGAGTTACTTGTTTGACTCTTGGACTCCTGCAACATATCCCATTTGACGAGTCATTCTCAATGAAACGTTAGGATGAAAGCTGTGAGCCGGAGCATTGTTAACTCTCGATGCCTGTAAACCTAAAACTATCATTATCTTTTTCATTAAAATTTTGAAAGCACTCTTGCTTTCTTGAAACCTAAAATATAAACCTAAAACTAAAACTAAAAACTAATGATCGGGTTGCTATACCTATTGGTTGTTAAAACCTATACATTTTTGTTTTCCGATCTTGTAACAATCTTTTTTACATCAGCAAAGGTAAGACCCTTTTTTGAACTATGCAAGTTTTTTGCAAGAAAAATGTGTTATAAAACATATTTTTATAGCATTTTTTATTTTTTGGCATAGTAGCAACGTACTTCTCCAATCGGTAATTTGCCGCGCATCATCAACGGAATGTGCTTATCATCAACGGATATCCAAGTGTCCATGTCATCTGACGACATCTTTTGGTCGGCTTGGGTGAACATGAATTGGATGTGATTTGTCTGGTGCTTGGATTTGTCGCGCAATTCAATTTCTTCCTGTCCTATATATTTAATGGTAAGAATTTCCTTCTTTTTCCCAGAGTAAACAATGGTCTTGATGATTTCGTTGGGTTGCATCTTGTCGTAGTCCAACGTGCGTATATAATAGAATACACTCAGCATATCGTAGGCTTGTTCGTCGGAAGTCAGGTATTTGACGGTTGGCTCTTTCTTCGGGCGGATGCGTGTACATTTCGCATTGCACTGGCTGTCGGGATAGGAATATTCTACAATATCCGCGCCTTTGTGTCGTCCTTCGTGCGAAGCCTTGCGGTATTTCAACGGGCGCAAGCCTTCTTTCTGAATGGAGCAGGAAAGGGTATCGCGTACGGAAAAGAATCGGTCAGCCCAAGAAATAGTCTTGGCAGAAAGTTCTGAATGATATTTATTACTGTCGTTCACCAGTTTTAAGTTGGCTTGTGCGGCATGTTTCCAGATGATTCCCCAATGATAGATGATTTCGTAGTCCAGACTTTCGTTTTCAAATTTAGTTATCGCCTTCGACAGGTTGGGGAAAATTAATAGTAGGCTTAACAGTATATATTTTATAATTCGTTTCATTTTCAACTTTTTTGTTTATGATATTAGACGTAAAAACAGGGCTTTCGTTTAAATTTCAGCAAAGAAAAAGTGGCGACCTGATCAGGCAGCCACTCCAAGTGTCTATATATCAATGAGTAGAGTAATGTATCATTCAACTCATGAGGTCGTTTCTCTTAGAGTTGGACCTCAACTTTTACCATGAATGCGGTGATTCACGTATGCTTCGCTTTTTTCGTTTTGTTTTATATCTTCATCATATTTTAGACAGATTCTCTTGAATATGAATTGTAGATTTCTCATTCAGTTGATAATCCCACGTCATCTGTTGTCAGTGGTTTAAAAAGCATGTTTGAGTGTTTCATTAATTACGATGCTAAATTAGTGGTTATCTTTGTGATATACATATTTAATGAGTTAAAATTTATTAAAATGATTTCAAAACGAAATATTTTTATTTCAAATAGAAGTTTGTAGCTTTCGATTTGTGTTTCGATTGGGCATTAAAAAAGCGTTCCGTCTTTAACTTTGGAACGCTTTTATTCGTTTAATATGCAAGAATATATGCCAGTCCTCCAAGGCAACAACCAACTAACGGCCCGACAATGGGTACCCAACTGTAGGCCCAATCACTGTTTCGTTTGCCTTTGATAGGTAATATGAAATGTGCGAGTCTTGGTCCGAGGTCACGTGCAGGGTTGATGGCGTAACCTGTTGTGCCCCCCAATGACATGCCGATTGACATAATCAGCATAGTGACAGGGAATGCGCCGATAGAGCCGAGGTTGACTGTAGGACAGTTGCATGAATTTGACAATGCCAAAATGACGAACACCAAAAGACCTGTGCCGATGATTTCGCAAAGTACATTGTACTTGAAATTGCGGATTGCAGGAATGGTGCAGAAAACACCCAACTTTGTAGTCGCATCTTCCGTTTCGTCAAAGTGGTTCTTGTAGAATAAGTAAACCAACAATCCTCCGACGAAACCTCCCAATATCTGTGCAATGACATAGGCAGGTACATTCGCCCAGCTGAAATGATTGGCAATGGCAAGGGCGATGGAAACGGCAGGGTTGAGGTGTGCGCCCGAATAAGGTCCGGCCACGAAGATGCCGCACATGACGGCAAATCCCCAAGCCATGGTGATGACAATCCATCCACTTCCTTGTCCTTTTGACTTGTTCAAGGTGGTACATGCCACCACTACGTCGCCGACTAATATCATTATAGCTGTTCCTAAAAATTCAAAGAAACATTTTTGCATTAGTGTTAGTCCTTCCATGGTCTGCTATTTATGGGTTAATGCTCTGCTGATGGCTTCGTGCCAACCGCGTTTTTTACTTTCTATATATTCTTCGCTGGCAGACGAAACGAATTGTCGTTCAATTTCCGTGATGTGTCGGATTTCTTCGATATTGTTCCAATAGCCGACAGCCAAGCCTGCAAGGAATGCCGCTCCGAGTGCGGTAGTCTCGGTAGTTGACGGACGTTTTACGGGTATTCCCAATATATCAGACTGGAATTGCATCATCAGGTTGTTGCGTGATGCACCGCCATCTACACGGAGTTCTTTCAGTTTAATGTTGGAATCCTTCGCCATGGCGTTGACAATGTCCATGGTCTGGAATGCGATACCCTCCAAGGCGGCACGGGCAATGTGTGCTGAAGTTGTGCCTCGGCTCAATCCGTAAATCAAGCCTCTTGAATAAGGGTCCCACCAAGGTGCGCCCAAACCTGTCAAGGCAGGAACGAAATAGACACCGTCTGTATCTTGCACTTGTGAGGCAAGAGCTTCCACTTCTGAGGATGAGTTGATGATTTTCAAGCCGTCGCGCAGCCATTGTACCACAGAACCTGCCACGAAGATACTGCCTTCAAGGGCATAGTTCACTTTGTCGCCAATTTTCCAGGCAATGGTAGTCAATAAGTTGTTTTTTGAATTGATAGGCTTTTCTCCGCTGTTCATCAGCATAAAGCAGCCTGTTCCATAGGTGTTTTTGACCATTCCGGGTTCGATGCACATTTGTCCGAACAGGGCAGCGTGCTGGTCGCCTGCAATTCCTGCAATAGGAACTTTGTGGGCAAAGATGGTGGTACGTGTATAACCGTATATTTCGCTGGAAGATTTTACTTCTGGCATCATAGAACGGGGAATGTCGAATAATTGTAACAATTCATCATCCCAATCTAAGGTGTGAATATTGAACAGCATGGTACGTGATGCATTTGATACGTCGGTCACGTGCACTTCGCCACGTGTTAATCGCCATACCAGCCATGAATCCACTGTACCGAACATTAATTTTCCTGCTTTGGCACGTTCTCTTGCCCCTTTCACATTGTCGAGAATCCATTTGATTTTAGTGGCACTGAAATAGGCATCAATAATAAGCCCGGTCTTGTCGTGAATCATCTCGCTTTTGCCCTCTTCTTTCAGTTGGTCACAGTATTCCGAAGTTCGTCTGTCTTGCCAAACGATGGCGTTGTAGATAGGTTCTTCTGTGTCCTTGTCCCAAACAATAGTCGTTTCGCGTTGGTTAGTGATACCGATTCCTGCAATATTCAGACCGTTGATGTCTATTTTTGTGATTGCTTCAGCGATGACAGAAGCCTGTGATGACCATATTTCGTGGGGATTGTGTTCTACCCATCCCGGTTTCGGGAAGATTTGTGTGAATTCTTTTTGGGCGACTGAACAGATTTCGCCTTTTTGGTTAAATACAATAGCACGGGAACTGCTTGTGCCTTGGTCAAGAGATAAAATATACTTGTCCATCATGTTAAATTTTAAGAATAAGAATTTAGTGAATAATATTAGGTTGATTAGAATTTCATTAGTTGTATCTATCTAATCCGTTTTTCATTAATTTCGCGCTAAATTAATGATATTCTTTGTTCTACGTGCGTTTTTTGTGGTTAATTATAGTTAATTTTGTTTCATATCGAAAATTTAATCTTTCAAAGTAAAGATTTATTTGGCTGAAAATTTTCGAAAATAAACAAAAAGCGCTCCAGGGTAAGACCTGGAACGCTTTTCAAAGATGAATATTGATCAAATATTATTTTTTTGCTTTTTTGATTCCGTCTCTAATCAATAGTGCTTCGACAGTTGGTTCTTGTCCGCGGAAACGTTTGTAAAGAGTCATCGGCGTTTCTGTTCCACCACGGCTCAATACATTGTCTTTCCATGATTTGGCAATTTCAGGATTGAAAATGCCATTGTCCTTGAAATATTGGAAAGCATCGGCTTCAATCACTTCCGCCCATTTGTAACCATAGTAGCCTGCTGCATAACCGCCACTGAAAATGTGGCCGAATTGAGGGGCTGTGTAGCAACCGTCAACTACTGGGAACAATTGTACGTCTTTAATTGCATCGATTTCAAATTTGTGAGTATCATCGATAGGAGCTGTAATAGAGTGGTAAGCCATATCCAAATAGCCAAAGCTCAATTGGCGAAGGCAACTGTAGGCAGCACCGAATTGTGATGCAGTCACTACCTTGTCAATCAATTCTTGTGGAATAGAATCGCCTGTAATATAATGTTTGGCAAAGCTGTCCAAGAATTCTTTTTGTGTCAAGAAGTTTTCATTGAATTGAGAAGGTACTTCTACGAAATCGCGGAATACGTTTGTTCCTGAAAGAGAACCGTATTTAGTTTGAGCCAACAAACTGTGCAAACCGTGACCGAATTCGTGGATGAAAGTTTCCACTTCATAGAAAGTAAGCAATGAAGGTTTTGTTTCAGTCGGCTTTGTAAAGTTCATGGTCAAAGTGACATGAGGGCGTTGGCTGACACCGTCAACAATCTTTTCTGGACGGAATTCTGTCATCCATGCACCACCACGTTTTGTTGCACGAGGGAAGAAGTCGGTATAAAGAACGCCTACGAAATTACCGTCGTTGTCAGTTACGTCGAATGATTTTACTTCTGGATGATAAACAGAGATGTTTTGATTTTCTGTGAAGTGCAAGCCGTAAAGTTTGGTAGCCAAACCGAACACGCCGTCAATCACATGATTCAATTCGAAGTATGGACGAAGTTCTTCATCGTTGAATGCATATTTGGCATTCTTCAATTTGTTGGAATAATAAGAATAGTCCCAAGCCTGCAAGTCAATTTTCTTGCCTTCAAGTTCTTTGACGAAATTGTTCAACTCTTTCAACTCTTTCTTCCAAGCCGGTTTGTAGCTGTCGCGAAGTTGGTTCAATAAGTTGTAAACATTGGTCGGGTTTTCAGCCATGGTTTCTTCCAAACTGTATTCTGCATAAGTCTTGTATCCCAACAGTTTTGCAATTTCCAAACGTACTTCTGTGATGCGTTTGATGAGTGGAGTATTGTCAAATTCTCCTGAAGTACAACGGCTGTTGTAATCCTTGTACAACTTTTCACGCAAGTCGCGACGGTCGGAATATTTCATAAATGCCATGTAGGTCGGTGCTTGAAGAGTGAACATATATTCACCTTCTTTGCCGTTTTCCTTAGCGGCAAGAGCGGCGGCTTCGATAGAGCTTTCTGGAAGACCTGTCAAGTCCTCTTTTTTCAACCATAGTTGATAAGCGGCAGTTGCTTTTGTGGTGTTTTGTTCGAATTTCAATGTCAATTCTGACAATTCAGCCGAAAGTTTGCGGTATTGTTCGCGAGCTTCGCCTTCCAAGTTAGCACCTGAACGAGTGAATGACTTGTATGTGCGAGTCAGCAACATAGCGTCTTCAGTGTCCAAATTCAATTTGTCGCGGTGATCGTAAACATATTTGATACGGTCCCAAAGACGTTCGTTCAACGTCATGTCTGTTTCAAATTTAGACAATTTCGGTGCAATGCGGATAGAAATTTCGTTCATGGCATCGTCGCCGTCAGCTGAAAGGATAGGGAAGAAGGTGTTCAATGTGCGGTTCAACAATTCGCCTACGTTTTCTAAGGCAATAATTGTGTTGCGGTAGGTTGGCATTGAACGTTGGTTGACGATGGCTGCGATTTCCTTATTGGCTTGTTCGATACCTGCATCAACAGCTTCTTCGTAGTCTGTGATTTGAATTCTGTCGAAAGGCACTACATTGTGCGTTGTCTTGAATTCGTGAAAAAATATATTTTCTGCGTTACTCATAATTGGAGTTGTAAGTATTAAAGAAATAAATAGTTTCTTTAATAAATTTCTTTGCTTCATAATTGATTGGTTATTTTATTTTTTAATACAAAAACAAAAATAGCCAAATTCTCGCGAAATACCGAGTAATTTGGCTATTCTTTATGAGCTTTTTAGAATTTATAAGATACACCTAAAGCAAAATAGGTGTCGTCAAAATTGTCAACGTACTGGTATTTCACTTCCACGCCAATTGCCCATGCAGAGTTGATGTCGTAGTTGAAACCGCCACCGATGTTGAAACCGATTTTGTCAACATCTTCACAGTGAAGGTAAAGGAGACCTATTAATGGATAGATGGAAAAGTTGCGAGGTAAATCGAATCTGTAGCGTACATCACCGTCAAGAGTCAGTGTATTATTGCTGTTGAAATAATAGTTGAATGATGGGGCAATTTCAAAATTCTTGGGAAGTTCCAATGTGACACCTACACCCAAACCAAAATCACTTCTTAAATTGGCTTTCAAATCTAACGATTTAAGTCCTTCTGCTGATGCAATGCCTGTGGTCATTGCAATTAAAAATAAAATTAAAAATTTTCTCATAATTTGATAGTTTCGTTTTTTTTAAAATACTTAGTTTATATTAGTTGTTCTTGGAGTTTGTAGTATTCTTTTTCTCCTCTTATTTTTTTGACTCAATTTTTTTATCATTCATAGATGTCTTACTGTCAGTTTTATAATCAAGCGAGTAAAGAGTTTAGACAGAATATGAATTTTTTCAATTTATTAAATTTTTAGAGTTAATAACAATAGCTTTTGTCTTTATTTGAAGTTGGTTATTTCCTGTCAAAGAACGGATTCTTGGAACCTGCACTCAATGCGATGGCGAATACCTGACTGCAATCCGGGAGGATGTTCAAGTCAATGGAAGCCCAACCCGCTGAGAACATTACACGAGTGTCAATTCTCATGTCGGCAGCCATGGCACATGCTGATCCAATGGCAATACCCACATCAACACTGTTGACTGCACAAGGATTGGTTTCCGGGTTCTCGTCGCAATGTGGATAACCGCAGTATTTGCAGTTCAATCCTTGAGTGGCGCGATGTGTCCCGATAAGCATCAAGGCTTCTCCCTTTAGAATATTGTCAGCATCACGGAGCAAAAATTTCATTCCTGATTCTTCTGCTTTCTTTATCATGGCTTGTGACAATCGTTCCAAATCTTCGCGGTCATCGAGCAATGCTATTTCAAGAATGTCGCAACCTTTTGCCTTTGGAGCAGTACGGGCTGCAATCATCATCTTGTGAACAGATTCAACTACCAATTCATGTCGTAGTTCGCGTTAGTTCTTTATCATTGTTGTC
>JAHHQT010000017.1 GCA_020026215.1 Muribaculaceae bacterium | reverse complement strand
GTTCTCGCAAGGTGTTGAATATGTTCGGCGCAACACAAGAAACTGCTGACGCTCGTGACAATGGCGGTGTTCCTGTATCAGGCGTAATCAACGTCGGTACTAACGAGGCTCCGGTGTTCGAAGAATGGTCGGGCTTGGTTGATGCAGAAAGCTACTACACAGTCCTTGGCGATATTTCAGAATCAGGTGTATTCGATACCAGCTTCTTGAAAATGCGTGACTTGACTGTGAACTATCAGTTGCCTAAATTCGCAGGAATTGACATGACTGTCTATGGTTTTGCCCGCAACGTATTGGTATGGGCTAACTTGCCTGAATTTGACCCGGAGGCTTCTTTGGGTAACAATAACGGCGGTGGTTATTTCGAAAACTATTCAGTTCCTCAGACAATGAGTTTCGGTGGTGGTTTGAAAATCTCGTTCTAACAAATAAAAATTGAATAAAATGAAAAAATATATATTATCAGCATTAGCAGCGTTTACGTTGTTTTCATGTACTGAAGATGTAATGGACGATATTAACAAACGTCCAGATAATCCATCTGATGAAAATGTGGCTCCTTCGATGCAGATTTCAGATGGTATCATGAGTGTCGGTTACAACACTACCAGTGGAAACATCGCTTTCTATATGGCTTCCTATACGGAACAGCTGGTGGGTGTAGGCTATGCTCAGTTGTACAATGCCGAAATGCGTCAGCCTTCTATGGTGGCAAGTTCCTCTACTTTCAACAATGAATGGAATGGTACTTACGGCAATATATTGAACTTGAAAAAGGCCATCGCAAAATCTGAAGACGGTGCAAAATTTGCCAGCCAAGTTGATGTGAGAGGTATGGCTAAAGTGATGTTGGCTTTGAGCTATGGTAACTTGACCGATGTTTTCGGTGATATTCCTGCTATGGAATCGGGAAAAGACCGTGTGAAGAAACCGAAAGTAGATAGCCAAAGTGACATCTATGTTGAAATTTTCAGATTGCTTGATAGCGCGTTGGACGACTTCGCTACTGCAAAGGCCAACAACCTGTTCTGTGCCGGCGACCAAGACGTGTTGTTCAAAGGTGACTTGGCAAAATGGGAATCATTTGTCTATGCCTTGAAGGCAAGATACAAACTGCACTTGATCAAAGTTGAGCCTAATGCTGCGACTGAGGCTCTTGCCGCTGCCGAAAAGGCAAAATCATTGGGCTTTGACGGTGCAGATATCAAAGGCTTCAAATCATACGCTTCCATGTCGTCCAACCCTTGGGCTGCTTTCTGGGGAGATACCCAATATCACGCCAGCTCAAAAACTGTCAACGACTTATTGTTGGAACGCAATGACCCTCGTCAACCGGTCTATGCCACACCTTGGGCATACAACGGTAAAGTGTTGGCTGCAGATGTTGCCACTCCTGGTAACCGAAAGGATTCTCAAATGGTGTTCGGTACATCAGAAGGTGAAGGTTTCTCCGTTCCTGCATGGTTGAACGTTTATTCATTCGATGAAGGTGAAGCAGGCTCTATTCACTTGTTGAGCAAGTCGGAATTATTCTTCATCCTTGCTGAATTAAAAATTCGTGCCAAACAAGACTATAAGGAAGATTTCACTACAGCCGTTGCGGCTTCGTTCGACGATTACAGCAAATTCGGTGTCGCTGTCAATGGGTCTGCCAACGACTATGTAGCTTCTTTGGAAAGCAGATTGAACGCCAATGCAATGAAGGAAATCATGATTCAAAAATACATCTCTCAATGTAGAGATGAACAAATCGAAGCATACAATGATATGCGAAGATTTGATGCCCTCGGAGAAAGCGAATACTACGTGGAAAAGACCAATACAAACAATAAGCAAAACGGTGCAAATCGCTGGCCGTTGCGTATGCCTTATGGTCAAAGTGACGTTATCGCAAATCCAGAAGTTTCAAATCGTTACGGAGACGGATTTTACATTTTCACAGAAAATGTATGGTGGGCAGGAGGAAGACGTTAAGACTAATTTTTCCTATAAACACACTTGCGGTTGCATCAATTTTGGTGCAACCGCTTTCTTTTTGCACACTTTGATAAAAACTGTGTTGCGCACTTTGCTCGCAAGTGTGTAATATATAGAAAGTTATAAACTTTTTGCTACTTTTTTCGACCTTTTGATGAATTAATTATTTATCTTTGTGAGACAATAACTAAAAATGACACAATTATGGGTCAAGTAGAAGAAGTAGCTGACAGACTTCGTGGATTGCGTGACGCATTAGGATTAACGGAGTTGGAATTGTCACAAAAATGTGGTATATCAGAAGAATTATATCGAAAGTATGAGAGTGGAACAGCCGATATTCCTGTTAGTTTAGTCAATACTATAGCTCGAACATTTGGTGTGGAGGTAACCGCCTTGTTGTTTGGCGAAGAACCAAAGATGACCAGTTATTTTGTCACACGTAAAGGCTGTGGGGAAAGTGTAGAAAGACGCGATTGGTATAAATATCAGTCATTGGCAGCAGGATTTGCACATCGTATGATGGAGCCGTTCCTGGTAACAGTAGAGCCAGAATTGGAAAGACAGCCTGTACACTTGAGTTCACACGACGGACAGGAATTCAACTATGTTGAGAGTGGCTCAATGGAAATCCATATCGACGGAAAAGTAATAGCACTGAATGCCGGGGATACCATCATGTTTGATGCCCGTCACCCACATGGAATGAGAGCTATTGGAAATGAGCAATTACGCTTTGTAGCAATCATCATTTAATAAAGACAGATTCAAAACGAGATAAAACATGTTAGAGAAATTTCTTGTAAAAACCAGTTTCAGTTCGTATGAGGATTTTATGACTAATTATAAAGTCAACGTGCCTGACCGATTCAATTTCGGCTACGATGTGGTTGACGAATGGGCAAGAACAAATCCTGACAAGAAGGCTTTATTGTGGACCAACGAAGCTGGTGAACATATTCAATTTACATTTGGCGATATTAAGCGCGAGAGCGACAAAACAGCCGCTTATTTCCAATCATTGGGCATTGGCCGTGGTGATATGGTCATGTTGATTCTAAAAAGACGTTATCAATTTTGGTTCAGCATAATCGCATTGCATAAGTTGGGTGCAGTAACAATTCCTGCCACTCACTTATTGACAGCGAAAGATATTGTTTATCGTTGTAAATCGGCAGACATCAAGGCGATTGTTGCCGCAGGCGATGAGGAAGTGTTGATGCACGTGAACACAGCCCGTCCTGACTGTCCGTCATTGCAACACTGCATTTCCATCGGTCCGAATGTGCCTGAAGGATGGGACGACTTTACAAAAGGTTGCGAAGAAGCAGCACCGTTCCAACGTCCGGAAGTGGCAAACGAAAACGATGACATCTCATTGATGTACTTTACATCAGGTACAACAGGAGAACCTAAAATGGTGGCCCATGACTTTACTTATCCGTTGGGACACATCATTACAGGCGCATTTTGGCACAATTTGCACGAAGACAGCTTGCACTTCACTTTGGCTGATACCGGATGGGGCAAGGCCGTTTGGGGTAAGTTGTACGGACAATGGTTGGCTGGTGCAAATGTGTTTGTTTACGACTTTGAGAAATTTAAACCGGTTGACGTGTTGCACAAGATTCACGATTATCGTATCACTTCTTTCTGCGCACCTCCAACAGTATTTCGTTTCTTGATTCGTGAAGATTTGACCAAATTCGATATTTCCTGCTTGGAACATTGCGCAATTGCCGGAGAGGCATTGAATCCAAGCGTATATGATGAATGGTATAAATTGACCGGTTTGAGGTTAATGGAAGGTTTCGGACAGACTGAAACTACATTGACCGTTGCCACTTATCCTTGGTTGGAACCGAAACCGGGTTCAATGGGTAAGAAAGGTCCTGCTTATGATATAGACTTGTTGACGAGCGACGGCCGTTGGGCTGAAGACGGTGAACAAGGAGAAATCGTTATTCACACAGACAAGGGCAAACCATTGGGCTTGTTCAAGGAATATTATCGCGATGAGGCTCAGACCAAACGTGTATATCACGATGGTTTGTATCACACAGGTGATATCGCATGGCGCGATGAAGACGGCTATTTCTGGTTTATCGGGCGTAAGGATGATGTGATTAAATCATCAGGCTATAGAATCGGCCCGTTTGAAGTGGAAAGTGCATTGATGACTCACCCTGCTGTTGTGGAATGTGCCATCACTGGTGTTCCCGATGAAATCAGAGGTCAAGTGGTGAAAGCTACTATTGTTCTTGCCGAAAACTACAAGGACAAAGCAGGTGAGGACTTGATCAAGGAAATTCAAGACCACGTGAAACGTACCACAGCTCCTTACAAATATCCGCGTGTGGTGGAATTTGTGGATGAGTTGCCGAAGACTATCAGCGGTAAAATTCGCCGTGTGGAAATCCGTAACAAAAAGTAAAAACTCAATAAATTTTTTTACAATAGATGGAATGAGCGTCGATGGGTGTCAAAACCTACCGACGCTCAATTTCTTTATTTTAGAAAAATGACGGCATTGCCGATGTGTGTGCCTGTGGGCAAACGGCCTGTGACGGACAGGCGCAAGGTGCGTGTGGGCGGTGCTACGAATCTGTGATAAAAGGGGGCATTCAGTTCTCCTTTGATGTTCAAGGCAGACACCAGTTCGCCGTGGCAGGAGTGTCCGTTCTCGGCATATACCGCCAAACGCAGATTGATTTTGTTGGAGAAGATGTTCCAAATGACGGATTGTGCCCTTTTCCCAAAGGGAATTTCTATCGGTATGCCTGTCATCTCTATTTCCTGAATGGAGGGTGTTTCCTTTTGGGGATTGTAGAGCGAGTGTTCGTCACAGAGCAGGAAACGGCCGTTGAGGTTCTCAATATTCATACTTGGGATGATACGGCGGTAGCAAGTTCCCGAATTTTCGAGGATAAGGAAAAAGTTGGAGGACTGTATCCATAGTTCATTATAGCGCGAGGAGAACGCCATGGCTCTGATGTTGGAGGCTGTAAATTCTGTCGGGCGGATGGTCGCGCCTTTTAGTATGCAGATTTCTCCATTGGTGTCGGCAAAGGCTGCGCCCTCGTCGGTGACGGTCGCCAGTCGGGAATCCGCTATTACGCGCGAAGAAATCAAACTGTTGCCTGTGCATTCCCCGTTGGCATTGAAGGAAAGCAGATAGATGCCGTCTGTGGCAAAAAGCGATACAGAATGTTTGCCCGGCAACCATGCCGATTTGTAGCCATAGGAGGGGAGCAAAGCCAATACCCCTTGGTTGCCTGCTACTTTGCATGATTGCCAAATCAAGGGATTGGAACTGTTGGATGCCAAAACGTCGTTGCGCATGGTTTGAATCGTGTTTTGTGGTGCGGTGTTCGGGACTGTTTGTGCTTCTTTTAAATGAAATTCATTGTCCATAGGTGCAAGAGCTATGGCAAAATCTCCGTTTGGAGCAGGGTGCATGGGCGCAACAAAGACATGGTTTCTTCCGTTGACATTGGCGAGTATCGTGACTTTCACGGCACGTCGGTCGGGATAGGACATGAGCCGAGCCAGTTGCTTGGACCATGCCTGACCTCTGTTGGAATAGCTGACTATGGCTTTGCCCGATGCTGTTTTCAACTCCACACTGACCGTCCATTTCACTTCTGCTCTTTCAAAGTGCATCGGTTCGCACATGGACTCAAAGGGTGGCGGTTGTGGCAGACGATAAGCAATGTTGCCTGCAAAACAGCGTTCGGCTATCGTGGTTGCCACATTGGGACAGAAGGTCTTTCTGATAGTGGTAAAGTCTATTTCCCGAGTTTCGTGGTTATCTACATTGATAGCATAGGTTTGCGGAGAAAGGTCGCCTGCCGAATTGTCGATAATGGGATTCATACCGTCTGCCTTGATTTCTCCGTTTAAGAAAGCATCCATGTCGGAAATGGATGCGATTAAGCGAAAACGGTCGGTGTAGGGCATCTCGCGATAGGCGCGGTACTTGTCAGAACAAATCGGGGAGATGCGCAAGGCATAGTCCGGTTTGCCCAATTGCTTTGTCTCGCAACGGAATGTTATCATGTCGGAAATAATATCTTGCTCCTCGGTAGCGTAAATCTCCACCGCCTTGATTAAATTGCGCCAGTTTCTAATCCCCGGTTTGATGAGGGTAACGGCAGGTTTCCATACCTTCATGGTCAGATCGGTGGCTTCAAGACGGTATCGGGTGGAAGAACCGAGCATCGTCACCTTTCCCAAGGAAGAAGGGCAGAATTGTTCTTTGCCACAATAGTAGCAGGCGTTGTCCCACAACAAAGTATCGTCGAAAAGTCGCAAGGCAACACGAACAACAATCGGTTGGATACACGAAGAGTAGTTTTTTGCCTGACGTTTCAGCTTTTTGTAGGTGGTGTTGGTTAATGCAAAGAGGTTCTTGCGGTCGTCGAGCCCTAAAGTCCCAGCCCATTGCGGATAGTCTGCTACGAAATTATAGGCAGGCAAGGCTTCTGCAAAAGTGAGGTGCTCGGTGGTAGAGAATGCCAAAATCGGGAATTCGGGCTCTGTGCCCAAAAGACTGTAGCTGTTGTTCTGGTAGTGCAGATAGAATGTGCAATCTTCTCCGTATAAAACCAGAAAGTCACCAATGGAAACTGCATTTGGAATATCCTTGTCGTAGTGGAAAATTGGCTCACGGAGGGTGAAGAAATCATTGCCCTGTATATAACCCAAGAGTAGAATATCGTATTCATTCTAGACGAAGACAAAAGTGCGGTCGTAGCGGTGGTCAATGCAGATAATACGGTCGTTGGGAGAGAGGTTGGTGATGAGTTGCGGGTTTCCCACTACACGCAATCCGTTCAGTGTTTGGCGGATATTCAGTGAACGCAATTTAGAAATGGTCTGCGGTGTAGCATTTGATAGGGGATAGTTCAGTTTATTCATTTTTTAGGCAAAAATAGAAATGGCTGAAAATCAAAAATGCAATAACGAGAATTGTTAAATAGATTATTAATTGTAAATTTGCGTAACAAGAATAAAACTCAGTATGGCAGGATTAAAATCACTATTGAAAGAAACGGCAATATACGGCATGAGCAGTATTGTCGGACGATTTCTGAACTATTTGTTAGTCCCGATTTATGCATCTGCGATGTCGGCAGCATCGGGCGGTTACGGAGTGGTGACAGAAATTTATGCGTGGACGGCATTGCTGATGGTCTTCTTGACCTATGGTATGGAAACCACGTTCTTCCGATATGTGAACAAGGAAAACGAAAATCCAGCAAAGGTTTATTCTACGGTTTTGATAATGATAGGCGCAACCTCGCTATTGTTTGTTGCCGCGTGCATGATGCTGTTGCCGAACATAGCATCGGGAATGGGCTATGCCGACCATCCGTGGTATATCGGTTCGATGGTGCTGGTGGTTGCGATGGATGCTTTTCAGAGTATTCCGTTTGCCTATCTTCGATATAAGAAAAAAGCCTTCCATTTTGCCGGGTTGAAAATGCTGTTCATCATTTTGAACATTACACTCAACTTGATTTACTACGTGGTGATGGACGGAACGGATGTATTCTATGCCTTTCTGTTCAACCTTATTAGCACGGGTACTATCATGGTCATCATGTTGCCGTTGTTGAAATTCCGTGCAGGATTTGACAAGGCGTTGGCAAAGCGAATGCTGAAATATGCCTATCCGATTTTGATTTTGGGTATTGCCGGCATCTTGAACCAAGTGGCGGATAAAATCATTTTCCGTCATATCTATGAGGGCGCTGACGGCAAGGAACAATTGGGTATCTATGGGGCGGCTTCCAAGATTGCCATGATAATGGCGATGCTTACTCAAGCCTTCCGCTATGCGTATGAGCCGTTTGTTTTTGGTAGTAGTAAGGACAAAAACAGTAAGGAAATGTATGCCAAGGCGATGAAATATTTCATCATCTTCACCTTGTTGGCATTCTTGGCGGTAGTATATTATTTGGATATTTTGAAATATATCTTGGCACCCGACTATTGGTCAGGCTTGAAAGTTGTGCCGATTGTTATGGCTGCCGAAATCTTTATGGGTGTTTATTTTAATTTGTCATTCTGGTACAAGTTGATTGACCAAACCAAGTGGGGCGCATATTTCTCGTTTGCAGGATGTTTTGTGCTGATTGCCGTCAATGTGATTTTTGTCCCTGTCTATGGTTATATGGCTTGCGCATGGGCGGGTTTCTGCGGTTATGCTGTGGCGATGCTCCTTTCTTATTTCGTTGGTCAAAAGAAATACCCTATCCAATATGACTTAAAGGGTATCTCGGTTTATGTTCTTGTTGCATTGGCATTGTTCGGTATTTCAGAAATGGTGACTATCGACAGTCTGGCATTAAGAATGATTTTCCGTACCATTCTATTGATACTTTTCGTGGCTTTGATTGTTAAACAAGAAAACCTCGTCAAGATGTTGAGGAGAAGATAGTGGCCATGAAAAGAGTTTTAATCATCAACACTTCAGATGCCAATGGTGGTGCGGCTGTGGTTTCGCACCGTCTGATGTCGGCTATGCGCAAGGAAGGCATAGATGCACGAATGCTTGTTGTTGACAAACGTACCGATGACGAAAATGTAGATATTGCGGGAACTCCCGAACAATATAAATGGGCTTTCTATGGTGAACGCCTGCGCATTTGGATTCACAATGGTTTTTCACGCAAACATCTGTTTAAGGTTTCGACTGCCGACCGAGGAGTTGATGTCCTGTCGCATCCTTGGGTGAAGGCTGCCGATGTGGTTATCTTGAACTGGATAAACCAGGGTATGATGTCGCTCTATGAAATTCGCCAACTCTGCAAGACTGGGAAAAAAGTGCTTTGGACGATGCACGATATGTGGTGTCTGACCGGGGTATGCCATCATGCGTACGGTTGTGACCATTATAAAGGCGAATGCGAGTATTGCAAGTTTATCAATGTCTCCCGACGAAAGAGCCTTGCTTCCAAAACGTGGAAAATCAAGAAATCACTTTATCAGGACTATGCGATAAAATTTGTGGTGGTCAGTGACTGGCTGAAACAACGATGCAGGGAAAGTTCCTTGTTGGCGGACCAGTCAGTGACAGTGATTCCGAACACCCTGCCGATTTCACAATATCAATATACCCAGGAGAAAGCTCCGCGCAAAAAGCAAATTGTAATGGGAGCTGCCCGACTTGACGACCCTGTGAAGGGTTTTGACCTGATGATAGAGGCCATGAACCAGATTGCCGACAATTATCCAGATATGGCAAGTGGTATCCGCTTGGTATTGTTCGGTAATTTGAGGGATGAAAGCCAGTTGCAGAAGTTGAGGGTGGACTACAAATGGATGGGTCCTGTGACCACCGACCAATTGAACGACATTTACCGTAGCTGTGATGTGGTTTTGTCGTCCTCTCATTTCGAAACTTTCGGGGCAACTTTGGTGGAGGGCATGGCGAGCGGTTGCAAATGCGTCGCTTTCAATCATGGAGGACAAAGTGACATCATTGATGACGGAAAAAATGGATTTTTAGCGAAATATCCGTCCACCGACAGTCTTTCGGAATGCATCATCAACGCCTTTAATTTGTCCGTAAGCCGTGAAGAATTACATCGTCAGGCAGAAGAAAAATTCTCTGAAAAAAGTGTTGTAAGAAAATATATTGAGTTAATAGAAAAATAATTTTTGCAAAAAAAATACAATTCCTAAAAAGGTAATTTTTGTGCAAAAAAGTCGTAAAAGGTTGATTATTCAATAATTTGTTTATATCTTTGCGCTGTTTTAATGGGACGTGTTTTGAATAAGACAGCATCTTTCAAACTAAAACTAACAGGTATTCCTGCTGAAACACAGCAGTTTGAGTACCCAATTGATGACGAGTTTTTCAAAGTAATGGAGAGCTCCGAGATTCTTGGCGGCAGTTTGAAAGTAGTGTTAAAGGCAAAACGCACACAAGGAAAAAGCTACGAATTGCATTTTGCAATTAATGGCACTATAAAAATTGTTTGCGACCGCTGTCTGGACGAAATGCCCTATGACGTTGATACGACTTATGACTTGCTTGTCAAGCATGGTGAAGAGTACAACGACGAAGATGATGAGTTGTTGATTATTCCGGAGTCGGAAAACGAAGTGGACTTGAGTCATGTAATATATGATACGATTGCATTGACCATTCCATTGAAACATGTTCATCCCGAAGGAGAATGCAATGAAGAAATGAGTGCAAAATTGCGCGAACACGGATTTGCTACTGAGGACGATGACAAACAGGAGGAAAGAGAAGTTAACGATCCTCGATGGTCAGCATTGAGGAATTTATTAGATAACAATAAAAATACATAAGAAAATGGCACATCCAAAACGAAAACAATCTAAGACAAGAACAGCTAAAAGAAGAAGTCACGACAGAGCTGTAACTCCTACATTGGCAGTATGCCCAAATTGTGGTGCTTGGTACGTATATCACACAGTTTGTGGTGAATGCGGACAATACAGAGGTAAAGTTGCAATCGAAAAAGAAGCAGCTCTTTAATCTGGTTGACGGCTGTAAAAGATTGTCCTAAATATAGTATTTAGGACATATTTGTTTAACAGAAGATCTATAATAATGTATAGTGCAAGAATAACGGGAATAGCTTCTTATGTCCCAGACTATGTTTTGACAAACGATGAGTTGTCAAAGATGGTTGATACAAATGATGAATGGATTACTACACGTGTAGGAATCAAAGAACGCCGTATCCTAAAGGAAGAAGGTAAAGGTTCTTCTTATATGGGAACTAAAGCTGTTTTGAAATTATTGGAAAATACAGGAACAAAACCTGAAGAAGTAGATTTGATGATTTGTGCAACATCAAACCCAGACTACCGTTTTCCGTCAACAGCTTCAGTTATGATTCATGATGCCGGATTGGTAAATTGCTATGGATACGATATCCAAGCAGCATGTGCAGGTTTCCTAGTAGCTTTGCAATCAGCAAACGCTTACGTCAGAAGTGGATTATATAAGAAAGTTATTGTCATTTCAGCTGAAATGATGTCAAGCATGACTAACTACAACGACCGTGCAACTTGTCCTTTGTTCGGTGATGCAGCCGCTTGTTTCATGGTTGAACCAGGTACTGACATGAATGTTGGTATTATTGATGGTGTATATCATGTGAACGGAGAAGGATTGCCTCACTTGTTGATGAAGGCCGGTGGTTCTGTTCGCCCAGCTTCTCATGAAACCGTTGACGCACAAGAACATTTTGTATATCAAGAAGGTCGCGCAGTGTATAAGCACGCTGTAACAGATATGTTGACCTCATCACAAGACGTGATGGCTCGTAACAACATTACGATTGAAGATGTAGATTGGTTCATTCCTCATCAAGCAAATCTACGTATCATCGAAGCCGTAGGCGGTCGCCTTGGCATCGACCCAGAAAAAGTACTTGTCAATATCCAACATCGTGGTAATACAAGTGCAGCTTCAATTCCTTTGTGTATGGATGAAAACAAGGACAAATTGAAGAAGGGTGACAAAATCGTATTGACAGCATTCGGTGCAGGCTTCACTTGGGGAGCTATGTATCTCGTTTGGGATATCTGATTATAAAAGATATATATAACTATCTGTGCGAGACACGGCGCAGGAAAATCTAATGTCGCAGACCTATGGGTCAAAGACGATGAAATTCTTGTACCGTATCTCGCATTTTTATTTAAAATATAGAATCAATAAAAGTTGACAACTATGCATAAAGCAGGATTTGTGAATATAGTCGGTAATCCGAATGTCGGTAAGTCCACCTTGATGAACAACTTGGTGGGTGAACGCATTTCGATTATCACATCGAAGGCGCAAACTACACGACACAGAATTTTGGGTATCGTAAACACTGACGACTACCAAATCGTGTTCTCAGATACGCCCGGAGTGTTGAAACCAAAATACAAGTTACAAGAAAGTATGTTGAGTTTCTCAGAGGGTGCTTTGAGTGATGCCGATATTTTGCTTTATGTGACCGACGTGGTGGAAGACGCTTCCAAACACAGCGATTTCGTGGACAAGGTGGCAAAAGAAAAAGTGCCTGTTCTTCTTGTCATCAACAAAATTGACCTTTTGAAAGGTAATGCTGATTTGGAAAAAATCATGGAAAAGTGGCATACGATGCTGCCAAATGCTGAAATCTTCCCAATGTCGGCAAACGAAAACTTCAATGTGGAAAGTTTGCGTAAACGCATTGAAGAGTTGTTGCCTGATTCACCTCCATACTTCGGTAAAGACGCCTTGACTGACAAGCCTGCGCGTTTCTTCGTAACAGAAATTATTCGTGAGAAGATATTGCTCCAATACGACAAGGAAGTGCCGTATGCCACTGAAGTATTAGTCGAGAAATACGACGAAACAGAGAACGCAATACATATCATGGCTGTTATCTACGTGGAACGTGACAGTCAAAAAGGAATCATCATTGGCAAGGGTGGAAATCACTTGAAACATGTCGGAATGGATGCTCGTCGCGACATTGAGAAATTCTTCGGAAAGAGAGTGTTCCTTGAAATATTTGTCAAGGTGGAAAAAGATTGGCGCAACAGAGAAAACAAATTGCGCTCGTTCGGGTATATTGAATAACTAAAAAGGAAAGGAGAACGTATTATATGGGACGATTAGTAGCAATTGTAGGGCGACCAAACGTAGGTAAGTCGACTCTATTTAACCGACTCACACAAACTCGTACAGCGATTGTCAACGACACATCGGGTACAACACGCGACCGCCAATATGGAAAGGTGGAATGGTGCGGACAAGAGTTCTCAATTGTCGATACCGGCGGTTGGGTAGTCAACTCCGAAGATATATTTGAAGGCGAAATCAACAAACAGGTTTCTATCGCTATCGAAGAAGCCGACGTTATATTGTTTGTGGTTGACGTGCAAAACGGAACTACAGACTTGGATGACAAGGTGGCAGGCATCTTGCGCCGTGCAAAGAAACCCGTTATCTTGATTGCCAATAAGGCAGATACCAATGAAATGGGCTATCAAGCCGCTGAATTCTACGGAATGGGCTTGGGCGATCCTTTCGCTATTTCTTCTGTCAACGGTTCAGGAACAGGCGACTTGTTGGATGAAATTGTGAAACGCTTCCCTGAAAAAGAAGAGGAAGACGTGCAATTGGAAGAAATTCCACGTTTCACTATCGTCGGTCGTCCAAATGCGGGCAAATCATCAATCGTGAACGCATTTATCGGTGAAGAACGTAACATTGTTACGAACATTGCCGGAACTACGAGAGACAGTATCTATACACGTTACAACAAATTCGGCTTCGACTTCTATTTGGTGGATACAGCTGGTATCCGCAAGAAAGCGAAGGTGAACGAAGATATTGAATACTATTCTGTATTGAGAAGTATTCGTGCCATTGAGAATTCAGACGTTTGTATCCTGATGATTGATGCCACTCGCGGTATTGAAGCACAGGACGTGAACATCTTCTCATTGATTCAAAAGAACAACAAGGGTTTGGTGGTTTGTGTCAATAAATGGGACTTGGTGGAAGACAAGAGCCAAGTGGCTATCAAACACTTCGAAGATGCTATCAGAAGCCGTTTCGCTCCGTTCTCTGATTTCCCTATCATCTTCGGTTCTGCATTGACCAAACAACGTATCTACAAGGTGCTTGAAACAGCTGTTGAGGTTTACGAAAACCGTCGTCGTACAGTGCCTACTTCACAATTGAACAACTATATGCAAGAGGTGATTGGAGCATATCCTCCTCCTGCAAATAAGGGTAAATATGTGAAGATTAAATACACCACCATGTTGAAAGGCGCACAAGTGCCGACATTCATTTTCTTCTGTAACCTGCCTCAATGGGTGAAAGAACCATACCGCAGATACTTGGAAAATAAGATTCGCGAAAAATGGGAATTCTCGGGTACTCCGGTCAAGATTTTCATGCGTGAAAAATAGAAATATTTCACATTACATATCCGCACCCTACAGCATCAGCTGTGGGGTGCATTGTTTTTAGACTTTTCGTTTTATAAATGAAAAATTGTAACTTTGAATTTATAAGTAAAACCGTTTAATACTGAAAATATGGGAAAACAATATACGCCGAAGCCTATGGATACCTCTGATGTGAAACTGCCGGAATCGTTGAATGAACTTTGCGAACAAATGGCCCGTAATGTACATGAAGTTTGGGCTGCGTCACGTATGGCCCAGGGCTGGACTTATGGTGAAAAGCGTGATGACGTGAAGAAGACGCATCCTTGCCTTGTACCATACGAAGAACTTCCTGAGGTGGAAAAGGACTATGACCGCAATACTTCTATTGAGACCTTGAAACTGATTGTAAAATCCGGATACGACATCAAAAAGAAATAACACTATCCTTATAACTTTGAAATACACATGAAAATCTTCAAGACCATAAGGCTGTCAGCAGACCGCTCGTTCTCGTCTGCACGTTTCAGACAAATATTTTGGCTGGTTGGCATTTTGCTTTTGTTCTTCGGTATCTTCTATCTGTTGAATGTGTGGTTTAACAATATGATTAACCGTCCGTCACGTATCTTGGAACTGATGATGGATCCCGGAGTATTCTCCTCTCCGTTGGAAGGCGTGGAAGAAGGGGAGTCGCAGGAGTTCTGGCGCAGAATGTTTGAATTCTTCATCTCCATTTTCGGGGCGGTATTTTTTACAGGTGTGTTGATTTCCATTATCTCCAACATGTTGGAAGAACGAGTTACAGCGTTTAAAAAAGGCTTGATTCGCTATAAATTCAAAGACCATATTCTGATTCTCGGAGCTAACGAAATGTTGGCAAATATGATAAAGTCGTTCTCCTGTAAGGCAAAATTTAAGGGAAAGGATATTGTCGTGCTGACTGATACGAATGTGGAGGACTTGTACGAACGCCTTTATTCCGAATTGGACAAAAACGAAATGAAGCGATTGGTGTTGCTTTTCGGTAGTCGCGATTCGGATGATGTGCTGAAACAAGTAAGGGTGCAATATGCAAATAGAGTTTATATCATTGGCGAAAACAATGAGGTACAGCATGATGCGAAAAATATTTCCTGTCTGGAAAAAATAGAAGCCTTGTGCAATAACCGAGTTAACAATCCAATGAAATGCTATATGGTTATCAATAATCAGACATCTTATCATGTTTTCCAGTTTGAAACCAAAGCAGAGGAGAGAAAACATTCTCCGTTGAAATTGACTATCGTCAATTCGTTGGAGAACTGGGCTCAGCAGGTCTTGGTGACTCGCCGATATAAGGGATTGACCTATCCTGCCATTGACCGAGAGGGAATTGGCAAGAAATCCGACAAGCGCGTCCATTTTGTAGTAGTTGGGATGACTCCGATGGCGATTGCCATGGCTACGACTGCTGCTCATGTGACACACTATCCTAATTTCAAGGAAGGAGATTCAAAAACCCGTACAAAAATTACGTTTATCGGTGCAAGCATCGAGCAGGAAATGAATTTCTTCAAGGGGCATTATAATTCATTGTTTGACTTGTCAAATTCCCGATATGTCTATTGGGAGAATGGCGAGAAGAAAGACGTGCTTACAACGCCTAAGGGCTGCTATGGCGACTTTTTGGACGTGGAATGGGAATTTGTAAACGGTGGTATCGAAACTCCCGAAGTACGTGAGTTGATAGCTCTGTGGTGCGAAGAAAAGAATGACTATTTGACTATTGCCGTTTGTGATGCAGAATTGGTGGCAAATACGGCGATGTCTCTATATTTGCCTGATGAGGTCTATATTCACCAAATCCCTGTTTTTGCCTATCAGCCTGCCATGGGAAAAGTATTGGAACTGGCGCATAAGACGGTAAGATACAAGAATGTTTATCCATTCGGCATGGAGCATGACTGCTACGATGAATTTTTGAAGAGTCGATTGGACAAGGCAAAGAAAATCAACTATTTGTACAGACATATCAGTGACAAGGAGAAATTGACCAACGATGTCAATGTGTTGGACAATTTGTGGTTTGGTCTGATATTTGCACATCAATTATCGAATGTATATTCTGCGAACTCCATTCCTGGTAAAATCCGTTCGATTGGTCTTGAATTAGATACAAATGGAAACTTGTTGGAGAAGCGGAATTTGACAGTTGAAGAGATTGAAGTCCTTGCCAGAACAGAGCACAACCGTTGGAATGTTGAGAAACTGCTTGTCGGCTACCATGCTATGACTGCTGAGCAAAGAGCGGCATTGTCTTCGCAGGAATTGAAAGAAAAGAAGAATAAGTATTTTACTCATGCCGATATACGACCTTATGATGAATTGTCTGAAGACTCTAAGAATTATGACCGTAATATCGCTGAGCATTTGATAGAATTGTAGCAATGAAAGAGAGGAAGATTATATCTATAAAGTGCCATAAAAACAATAGCGGAAAGATTCGGATATTTGGTTACGAAAAACTGGAAAACGGAATCTATATCGGTGAGTTTAACCGCGGAAAACATAGCGGAAAGGGAACTTGCTATTGGAATGACGGTAACATCTACAAAGGAAACTGGGTGGACGGTCATTTGGAGGGAAAAGGCGCATTTTACCGCAGTGATGGAACTGTGCTTATCATGGAATATTTCTTCCATGAACGCAAACATACGATTGTGAAGTTCAAACCTGACGGTACTACCGAATTTAAACTTTGCGAGCACGGCAGTTGCGTGAAATCATCGGACAAGGCGTTCAGATAAAATAAAACAGCACCCAATTTTGAGTGCTGTTTTTTTATTTAGATGATGAAAATCGGATTTTCGGGGGTGGAAATGGAGGCATCGTAGGCGAAATTGGTCAGACCTGTGAATGCCGTCAAATCGTCAGGCGACTGGAGACGGTTCTTGATGATGAATCGTGTTATTTCGCCACGTCCCATCTTGGCATAGACTGACGATGATACCAATTTACCGTTCTTTGCCACTTTGAATTCAGGAGTAACGATTTCCACTTCCTTATTGACTCGTTTCCAGTCAAACAAATTCTTCATTTCGTTACTTGCCAAGTTGCAGAGAATACCGCCGGCTTTCTGTACAGATTCAATCAAGACATCGGTCAATTTCGGTTTCCAAAAAGCAAACATATTGCTTTCGTTGCCCGGGATGACGGCTTTGCCTTCCAAACGGTAGGGTTGGATGTTGTCGCCCGGACGGAGCAGACCGTAAAGAAAAGAGGTGATGAACAAGTGGCCCTGTGCGAATTCTGCTTCCTCTGCGGTGAAATCGTCGGGATTCAAATGCTTGAATGCGATACCGTTGTAAGCCAATACCGCAGGGAGGTTATTCAGACCTTCGACCGAGAAGTTGAGGTAGTTCAATTTGTTCTCAGAGGCTATCTTGGAATTCACGCCCAGCATTTCTCCCAAATCCTCTACAGACATCGTTGCCAATAGGGAAGCCGAGTGTTTTGCCGTTTCTTCAAATAAAGGTCTTGATGCAGGGAATTTTGATTGAAAATCCACTGAACGCATAGTTTTTGCACAAGATAAAAGTGTAAGCATCAGAATATTTATTGATTTTGCCTACAAAAGTACAATTTAAGGTAAAATTAAGCCTTAAATTTTTCATAAATAATATTTATCTATTAATTTTGCAATTCACGAAGTGAAAAATAGAAAAAAATAAAATAAAATGGCAAAAGAAAGAAAACAAAGTGCAACACGCACTTCAATTGACGAGTTGAACGAGTCTTTATCGACAATGGAACAACGAGTTGAACAAAACAAAAACAAAGTAATTTGGTACATTGTTGCTTTGTTGGTTGTTATTGGCTTAGGTCTAGGTTATTACTATGGAATCTACAAATCAGGTCAAGATGGCGCAAACGAAATGATTGGCAAGGCAGACATGGAATTGTTGCAAAGCAATGACTCTGTAGCTTTGGCTCAATACAAAGCAGTTGCTGCAGAATACAGCAATGACATTTCAAACCGTGCTAACTTGAGCGCTGCTATCCTACTTTACCAAGAAGGTAAATATGAAGAAGCATTGGCTTACGTAAGTGACTATGATTTGGAAGAAGAATTGGTAGGTGCAGCTGCTGCATCTTTGAAAGGTGACTGCTTGGTTAACTTGAAAAAATATGAAGAAGCAGTTTCTGCTTTCGATAAAGCAATCAGCACATCAAACAACAACTCTTTGTACACTCCTGTATTCATGATGAAAAAAGCTACAGTTTTGACTGAATTAGGCAAACACGCTGAAGCTGCTAAAGTTTACGAAGCTATCAAAGCTGACTATATTGAATACATCCAAGCTAACCGTTTGAACATCGAAAAATACATCGAACGTTCAAAAGCTTTGGCTGCTCAAAAATAAGAGTAAAATTTTATCAGTATAAAAAGGACTTTGCCATTACTATGGGAAAGTCCTTTTGTTTTCTAAACCCATTTAAAACAGATTGCAATGAATCTAAAATATACCTTGAATGAACGACCGAAATTCAACCATTTGTTGATGTACGGTTTGCAATGGTTGGTGATTTCCGCTCCCAATGTGTTGACATGTGCCATGCTCGGCAAAATACAGTTTTTTGATGATCCTGCGATGCAGACTTTGTATTTGCAGAAGTTGTATTTTGTTGTGGGCTTGGTGATGATTGTCCAAGCCTTGTTTGGGCATAAGTTGCCATTGGTTATAGGACCTGCCGCCGTGTTGATTGTAGGTATCCTTTCGGCGCAGTCTGCCGGGTTTGATGTGATTTACACGTCCATTGCCATTTGTGGTGTGGTTTTGTTCCTGATTTCCATTTCGGGACTTTTGGGCAAGATTCAGAAGATATTCACTCCGCGTATTATTATCACCATTCTGTGTTTGATTGCCATGACCCTTGCCCCCGTGTTCATGGACTTGATATTCAAGACCGGTAGCATGGTGTTCAATTTCTTCTTTGCCCTTATAACCGTCACTTTGGCATTTGCGCTCAATCATGTGTTGCGTGGAATTTGGAAATCCACTACACTGGTGATATTGGTGGCTTTGGGTTCGGTAGTTTACTATCTATTCAATCCTGTTCCTGAACTGGCGGATGTGAACGGTAGTTTCAAGATGTCAGATTTCTTCATCCGTCCCGAATTCAATATGGGAGTTATCCTTTCCTTTTTGATATGTTTCTTTGCCTTGTTAATCAATGAATTGGGCTCTATACAGTCTATCTATGGGCTGGTCAATGCCGACCATGCCGAGAAGAGAATGAACCGAGGCTGTGCCTTAACTGGTTTGGGCAATACGTTGGCAGGTATGTTCGGTGTCATCGGTCCTGTTGATTACTCCCTTTCTCCAGGCATTGTCGCTACATCAGGATGTGCTTCACGCTATCCGATTGTGGTGTGCGGTATCGGTCTGCTGATTTGTTCGTTCAGCACCTCTTTGGTCAGCGTTTTGACTTTGTTGCCCGATGTGTTGATTGGCGTGATGCTGTTGTATATCGTTATCCTTCAATTAGGGGCAGCTTTCAACATGATGACCGAAACGAAAGCCATACAAACCTTTGAACACGCCTTGATTGTTGCCATTCCTATGGGTATAGGTCTGTTCGTTTCATTGATACCTTCAGAGTTGTCGAATAGTCTTCCTCCCTTGGTTAGGCCCATTTTGACCAATGGATTCGTTATGGGTGTCCTATTTGTCGTTTTTTTTGAACACTTAGTCTTTTTTCAGCGCCGTAAATAGTTAAGGGTGAACAAAATTCCATAGATGTTGTTACTTTTGTAAAAACGAAAACGAACATCTATGAACATACACTTTTTGAAAAGGTTGGGGATAACTTTAGGTTTACTTCTAATTAATGTCGTTATAGTAAGTGCTCAGCCTCTATCATTGGACTCATGCCGAAATATGGCATTGAAGAATAATAAAGCGATGCGAATCGTTGAGGAGCGAGTAAAGGCATCGAAGTTTAAAAAACAGGAGGCTTTTGCAGCCTATTTGCCAGGATTTGATTTCGCGGCAACCTATCTTTATAATCAAAAGGAAATTTCATTGTTGTCGGAGGATCAGATGCTTCCGACCAAGACATTCAATCCTGCTACCGGAAAGTATGATTTCAACATCATGATGAAACCCGACGGCACACCGTTGCTGACTCCCGACGGAAAAGTCATTCCATCACAAGTGGCGTTAATCCCGAAAGAGGCGATGACCTACGATGTGACCAATGTGTTTGCCGGGGCTGTGACCTTGACACAACCTGTGTTTATGGGCGGTAAGATTGTTGCCTTGAACAAGATGGCGAAATATGCCGAAAGTCTGGCGGTGGAAATGCGCGACAATACAGCGAAGGAAATGATTTATAACGTAGATGTCGCTTATTGGCAGGTGGTTTCCTTGGGTGCAAAGAAGAAATTGGCAGATAGCTACATCGAGTTGCTTGACACTTTGCGCCGCAATGTGAACATTATGATTCAAGAAGGAGTGGCTACCAAGTCAGACCTGTTGACTGTGGAAGTGAAATTGAACGAGGCGAATATCGACTTGACCCGTGTGAACAACGGTCTTGCCTTGTCTCGCATGGCATTGGCGCAAATCTGCGGTTTGCCGCTACAGGAAGAATTTCAACTGGAAGACGAGAACAAGACTTTCGACCTGCAACAATATACGATGCCTGCACAGTCCTACAATATGGCGGACATCTATAGCCGTCGTAACGATTTGCGCAGTCTGGAACTGGCAGGAAAAATCTATGAACAAAAACAAAACGTAGCGCGTGCATCCATGTTGCCGAATTTGGCAGTAGTGGGTACATACAGCTTTTCCAACCCGAATGTGTTCAACGGTTTTGACAAGAGTGTGAAAGGTATGTTTTCTGTCGGTGCAATGTTGAAGATTCCATTGTGGCACTGGGGTAGCAATATTAACAAATATCGTTCAGCCAAGAGTGAGACTATCATCAAGAATTATGAGTTGGATGATGCCAAGGAAAAGATAGAATTGCAGGTTAATCAAGCTGCCTACAAGAGCAGTGAGGCTGCCAAGACACGTATCATGACCGAGGGCAATCTTGAAAAGGCTGATGAAAATCTCCGTCAGGCACAGTTAGGCTATAGAGAAGGTATCATGCCAATTGACAATGTGATGGCTGCACAGACCGCATGGCTGAAGGCAAATAGCGAGAATATTGATGCCGCTATTGAGGTCCGCTTGTGCGACGTTTATTTGTCAAAGGCTTTGGGAACATTGACTTACTAATCAGAAATCAATTTGAAAAAATAAGAAATATATATGGAAAATCATCAAACTAATGCCGCTAACGAAACGGCTATGAATAAAAAAGAACGCACAATATTCATGTCAATCGCCATGTGTGTATTGGCTATGGTTGTATTGGCAATTATCGGTTTTATCGTAATGGACAAGGATGATGAAATCATGCAAGGTCAGGTGGAGGCAACTTCTGTCCGTGTTTCGGGATTGATGCCGGGACGTGTGGAGAAATTCTATGTGACCGAAGGTCAGAAAGTACAGGCAGGGGATACCCTTGTCAAGATATATTCAGCCACTGTGGAAGCCAAGTTGGCTCAAGCATTGGCGATGCAGGACGCTGCAAAAGCCCAAAAGCAAAAAGCTGAGGTGGGTGCAAGAAAGCAAGTGGTGTCTGCCGCTTACGAGTTGTGGCAACAGGCTAAAGCCGCTTTGGAAATCAGAGAAAAGACTTACCAACGCATGGAAGCCTTGTTCAAACAAAACGTGGTAGCTGCACAAAAACGAGATGAAGCCAAGGCTGCTTTTGATGCTGCCAAGGCACAGGAAAGTGCTGCCCGTTCACAATATGAAATGGCAAAAGAAGGTGCTCAACGCGAAGACAAGATGGCTGCAAGTGCTATGGCTGATGCTGCCAGCGGTTCTGTGCAAGAAGTGGAATCCATCTTAAAAGATCAATATCTGTTGGCTCCTTGTGATGGTGAAGTGTCAGACATTTTCCCACACGAAGGTGAATTGACCGCTACCGGTACTCCAATTATGAACATCTTGAAAGACAATAGCAAATGGATTGTCTTCAACGTTCGCGAGACTATGTTGGAAAATATGAAAATGGGACAAGACATTACCGTTAAAATCCCGGCTTTGGGCATGAAAGAAGTGAAGACCAAGGTTTATTTCATTAAGGATATGGGGGAATATGCCGTTTGGCGTGCCACCAAGGTAAAAGGCGAATACGACAGCAAGACATTCGAAGTTCGTTTGCGCCCTGAAGTTCAAGATCCTGATATGCGCGCCGGAATGAGTGCCATTATCGACTAAAAGGAGAAGAAAGAATGTTTAAGTGTTTCAAAAATACTTTAAAACGCGAAATTAAGCTACTGTGCTCACGCAAGTTGTACTTGTTCGGTATGCTGCTGATTCCATTGAGCGTCTTGTTTCTCTTGACGTCTTTGATGAAGAGCGGTATTCCGCAACACATTCCTACAGCGCTGGTGGACATGGACAACACGGTTCAGACCCGCGATATTATCCGTTTGTTGGATTCCTCGCCCGAGGTGGATATTGTGGAAAAGAAGAACAGCTATGCTGAGGCGCTCGACTTGATGAAACAGGGTAAGGTGTATGGTATCTTCGTCATTCCTCCAAGTTTTACCAAGGATGTAGCAGCAGGCAGGGACATACAGATTTCATACTATACGAACAATACGTTCTATATTCCGGGCTCTTTGCTTTTCAAAGGCTTGAAAACGACGGCGAAACTGACCAGTGCGGCAACTGTCAAGACTTATTTGATAGAGGTCGGTGCATCGAAACAGCAGGTGCAAAACTTGTTACAGCCTGTCAATTTCCAAACCGTTGAGCTGAATAACCCGTGGACTCACTATTCCGTTTATTTGTCCACTTCGTTTGTGCCGTGTGCATTGGCATTGTTGATTTTCCTCTGCACCTGCTACAGTATCTGCTCGGAAGAGAAACGTGGCACATCGCGCGAATGGCTTGTATCGTCGGGTGATTCTATTGTAATGGCACTGACTGCAAAACTATTGCCTCAAACTATCGTGTTTACTGCTGTTGGGGTGTTCTCGCAAGCCTATATGTTCAGCTTCCTGAACTATCCTTTGAATGGCAGTGTGTTCAATATAGTGCTGGCGATGATTTTGTTCGTGTTGGCGAACCAGGCCATGGGTATATTGGTGAGCGGTGTGATCCCTAACTTGCGTTTTTCGTTGAGTATCTGCTCGTTGATTGGTATGCTTTCGTTCTCTATCGGAGCGTTCTCGTTCCCGATGGAATATATGTATGGAAGTATCGGAATCTTCTCCTATATCATCCCGTCAAGATACTATTTCTTGATTTACGTGGACCAGGCATTCAACGGACTACCGATGTATTATTCGCGTTTCTATTATATGGCATTGTTGGTGTTCTTATTGTTGCCGTTGTTCGTGTTGAAACGACTCTACAAGGCACACAAGAATCCTGTTTATGTACCATAACAAGAAAATAAGAAAAGAGAATGAAAAGTTTTTTTCAAGATATATATGCAGTTTGGAGAAGGGAGTCACGCAATGTGATTGCCGATAAGGGCGTGATGATATTCCTGTTCTTTGTGCCCTTGTTCTATCCGATTGTCTATGCTTTGATTTACAACCCCGAACTGGTGCGCGATGTACCTGTTGTGGTGGTCGATAACAGCCGTTCTACCAAGAGCCGTTCACTTGCTCGCAAGATTGATGCTTCGGAGTCGGCAAAGGTGGTCGGCTATGCCAGCAACATGGAGGAGGCGCGCGAATGTATGGCCGAGAAGGAATCATACGGTATCGTATTGATTGAAAGTGATTTTGATAAGGAAATCGGTCGAGGAGAACGCGGTGATGTCACTTTGTTCTGCGATATGTCGCTGTTGATTCGCTATAAGGCATTGCTTACGGCATTGACTGAGGCAACTTTCGATTTGGGTAGTGATATTCAGGTGGAATCCATCAGCAGTGTGGGGGCGAACGGTCCAAGTCTGCCTCCAACGATTGACAGTACCTACTATCCATTGGGCAACCCTGAGCAGGGCTTTGCCACCTTCTTGTTGCCGGGTATTCTGGTACTCGTCATGCAACAGACTTTGTTGTTGACTATCGGTATGATGGGTGGTGCAAGAAGTGAACGTCGATTGAGATTCCAAGATAAGGAAAGAGGTATATTTGCCGAGATTTTCGGAAAGATATTGACTTATGTGTTCTTGTATGTGGCACAGTTGGTTTACTTGTTCTTCCTTGTTCCGATGATATTCCGCTATCCGCAAATCGGTGCAGTTTCCGACATCATTCTGTTGAGCTTGCCGTTTGCCTTGAGCGTTATTCTGTTGGGCTTGACTTTGCAGACATTCATCAAAGAACGTGAATCTACCTTCGTGTTCATTGTATTTACCTCCATTTTGCTCTTGTTCTTGTCGGGAATTTCATGGCCGTTGTTTGAAATGAGCAGTTTCTATAAGTTCTTGGGCGGTCTGTTCCCATCGACTTGGGCTATGCAGGCATTTGTCAGAATCAATGCCAATGCCGCAGATTTGACGGAAGTGGGATTTGAATACAAAATGTTGTGGCTTTGCACGCTTCTTTATTTTGCCACGACCTATATTACGATGCGTTATCGTCGTGCACACGATAAATAACCGTCATTCTTTATAAAAAAATAGGGCTTGTTTTGATATGCCACGATGAAGTAGTAACTTTGTCGCGCAAACAAGAATAATAAATGATTGATAAGACGACATTTGGAAATATGACAGCCGAGTATCATACTCTCGGTTGCAAATTGAATTTTGCCGAAACTTCCACGATTGGGAATTTGCTACAATCAAAAGGTGTACGCACGGCTGAACGCGGAGAAACTCCCGATATCTGTGTGGTGAACACTTGTACTGTTACTGAGTTGGCTCACAAAAAGTGCCGTCAGGAGATTCGTAAACTGGTTACGAAATATCCTAAAGCACTAATGGTGGTGACCGGATGTTATGCTCAGTTGAAAAGCGATGAAATCAAGCAAATCCCGGGAGTGGATATCGTAGTAGGAAACGATCAAAAACATGATATAGCAGACTTTGTGGAGAACTGGTTCAATGAACACCGACCTATCGTCGAAGTGACTCCGCTTAAAGACATGCGTAAATTTATTCCTTCGTGCTCACGAGGGGACCGTACCCGCTATTTCTTAAAGGTGCAGGACGGTTGTGATTACTATTGCAGTTACTGTGCCATTCCTAAAGCACGTGGTCGCAGTAGAAGTGCAAGCGTTGCCGATTTGGTGAAGCAAGCCGAGCTTGCAGCTGCCGAAGGGGGGAAGGAAATTGTAATTACCGGAGTGAATATCGGTGATTTCGGTAAGGGAAGTACAGAGACTTTCTTGGATTTGGTAAAGGCATTGGATGCTGTGGAAGGCATCGAACGTTATCGTATTTCGTCTCTTGAGCCGGACTTGTTGACCGACGATGTGATTGAATACACTTCAACCTCCAAAAAGTTCATGCCTCACTTCCATATCCCATTGCAATCGGGTAGCGACGAAATGCTGAAACTGATGCGCCGTCACTATAACCGTGCCTTGTTTGCCGACAAGGTGGCAAAAATCAAGGCTTTGATGCCCGATGCCTTTATTGGTGTCGATTTGATTACAGGTATGCGCGGAGAGACGGAAGAAGTATTTAAGGATTCACGTGACTTTGTGGATTCTTTGGATATTACCCGTCTGCACGTATTCTCCTATTCAGAACGTCCTGACACCATGGCATTGAAGATTCCATACGTGGTTGACCAACACGTGAAGCATTTGCGTACTCGCGAAATGATGGCTATTTCTGACCGCAAGTTGAATGCGTTTACTCAAAAATATTTGGGAACGGTCAGAGAAGTGTTGTTCGAACATACCGAGGACAAATATGGCATGATGAAGGGATTTACCGATAACTATTTGCGTGTGGAAGTGCCTGCTGACCATAGTTTGGCAAATCGTTTGGCTAAAGTAAGATTAATTGAACCTACGGGCGAGGATGATTTGATAAGGGGTGAATTGGTTTAACCCATCATTGTTCGGGGCGATAACGAAAATATAAATTGAAACTATAGATGAAACCGATAGGAGTTATAATATTGAACTGGAACGGAGCGGAACTGATGCGCCGTTTCCTGCCTTCGGTTATTGAAAATACAAATGCGGAAATTGCCGATGTAATTGTTGTGGACAATGGTAGTACCGACAATTCGCGTGAAGTATTGGCAAAAGAATTTCCGGAAGTAAAGACTTTGTTTTTCAGCAAGAACTACGGTTATGCCGAGGGGTATAACCGTTCTATCAAGGAATTGGGATATGAATATTCAGTTCTTTTGAATTCTGATGTGGAAACGCCTGAAAATTGGTTGACACCGATGTACGAATATGTTTGCCAAAACAAGAATGTGGTGGCTTGCCAACCGAAAATCTTGTCGGTAAACCATAGGGAGAACTTTGAATATGCAGGGGCATCGGGCGGATTTATTGACAAACATGGCTATCCTTATTGCCGTGGCCGTCTGTTTGACACTGTTGAGGAAGACCATGGGCAATATGACAGCGTTGAAGAAATATTTTGGGCTACAGGAGCCTGCCTGTTTGTGCGTACCGATGTGTATTTGGCAGTAGGCGGCTTGGATAAGGATTTCTTTGCACACATGGAAGAAATTGACTTGTGTTGGAGAATTCGTACAGCCGGGTATTCCATCGTGGTTGTGCCTGAAAGCCGAATCTTCCACTTGGGTGGAGGTAGTTTGCCTGCTTCCAATCCTCGCAAGACCTATTTGAATTTCCGTAACAATCTGTTCTTGCTTTACAAGAATATGCCTGACAAGGAAGGGGCAAGACTTTTGTTTATCCGTCGTCTGTATGATACTTTGGCTTTCTTTATGTTTGTTGCCAAATTCGACTTCAAGAATGCGAAAGCCGTATTGAAAGCGCACAACGATTATCGCAAACAGCACAAGCGTTACGCTTCTGTACGCCCTGACAAGTCAATTATGGGCGACTATCCGTGCTTTAAGGAGAATATCATCTTGTCGTATTACTTGAAGGGCAAAAAACACTACAGTGACCTCTAAACGGCAAATTCAGCAATAATTAAGATAAAAAAGGTGATTCCAAACGGAACCACCTTTTTGTTTGTATATCATTTGTATGATTAGCAGAACTTAGACCAATCAGTGTTCTTCATATCGCCTGATTCCAAAAATTCGTTGTGGAAGCCGAATGCTGCACACAAGTTGTGTGGAGTATGGCCGCCTTTTGACAATTTCAAGTAATCTCGAAGCAATTGTTTGTAGTCTGGGTGAACACAGTTGTCGATAATTTCTTTAGCTTTTTGTTCTGGAGATTTTCCACGAAGGTCAGCCACACCTTGTTCAGTAATAAGAACAGAAACAGAGTGTTCGCTGTGGTCCAAGTGAGAAACCATAGGAACGATAGTACTGATGTTACCTCCCTTAGTGGTTGATGGGCAGCTGAAGATTGAGATATAGGCGTTGCGAGTGAAGTCACCAGAACCACCGATACCGTTCATCATCTTAGTACCAACAACGTGAGTTGAGTTGACGTTACCGAAGATATCAGCTTCAAGAGCCGTATTCATTGTGATAAGACCTAAACGGCGGATGATTTCAGGGTTGTTAGAGATTTCACCCGGACGGATAAGCAATTTATCCTTGAAGAAGTTGATGTTGCCGAATAGTCTGTCCATTGTTTCGTCAGAAAGAGTCAATGAACAAGTACTTCCGAATTTACATTTGCCCAATTCCATCAAGTCAAGCACTGCATCTTGGATAACTTCAGTGTACATTTCAAATTGAGGAATATCCTTGCTTTCGCCAAGTCCGTGAAGCACAGCGTTGGCTACGTTACCTACACCTGATTGCATTGGCAAAAATTCCTTAGGGATTCTGCCTGCTTTCAATTCACCAATCAAGAAGCTACATACGTTAGCACCGATTTGCATAGTAGTCTCATCAGCCGGAGCAAAACCGTGAACGTGGTCGCTGCTGTTTGTCTTG